>CAZGUL010000006.1:0-22688 GCA_964529055.1 uncultured Spirochaetaceae bacterium | reverse complement strand
ACGCCCCGATGAAGTGGGTTTCCGACATCGGTCTCAACGAATGGACCCCCGACAACGTGTCCAACCTCTGCTGGGACATCACGAAGAGAGTCGTCGCCACCGCCAACAAGAACGACTACTGGTTCGACGAGAAGATCACCGGAACCAAGCAGACCATGACCTTCGCCGACGGCATGTTCAAGCTGTCCGGTTTCTTCGGTCTCGGAAAAGCTGCTGCCGGCACCGATACTCTGCAGGATATGTTCATCGACGCCGTCTTCGCTCTTCCCGCGGGCGTCAAAGCCGAAGTTGCCTACATGAAATGGAACAATGCTAACGTTTCCAATTCCATCGACGTTGCCGACGGTACCGTGATGCTTGGCGCCGCTTACAATACGAAGGTCAACGACATCGGCCTGTCCCTCGGCGCGGCCTACTATCATCCGATGGATGACGCAACCGCCTATGCCGTTTACGGCTTCAACGCGAAAGCGGTCGTCGGCGCGTACACCTTCGGTTTCGGTTTCCAGGGCGTTCCCGAAAACGACGACATTGGAATTCCCGAGCAGCTCCTCCACAACGTCCGCTTCATGGCCGGAACCATGTTCAACAAGATGGTCGGCGCCGATGTCGGCGTTATCCTCTACACCGGCGGCGAAGAACTCAACCTCGTGGGCGACGACAGGGAAACCTTCAACACCCTCGACGCTTCCGTCTACTTCATGGCCGGAAAGGCGAAGTACCGGATCGGTTACCTGATGGTTCCGGAGGACGACTTCTCCATCGACCCGCTCAGCACCGATGCCTACACCAACAGCTTCTACTTCCTGGCTACCCTGGCTTTCTAATCCGAAAGTCCAATCGCTCTGAAGCAAACCCCCTCCCCGCGAGGGGGTTTTTTATTGGCCGAAAGATAAGAAGAAGATTTTTACGCGGAGGCGCAGAGACGCAGAGTAAGAAGAATGGGGCAAAACAATCTCGGCCTTTCCTTCTCTCTTCGTTTCTTCGCGTAATTCTCTTTGCGGCTTTGTGTTAATCATCTCTTCCCTCCACGACTCTGCGTCTCTGCGTCTCTGCGTTACCCTCTCTTCTTCCTCCGCGCCTCCGCGTTACTTTTTCCTTTTACCTCTGCGTCTCTGCGTTACCCTCTCTTATCCCTCCGCGCCTTTGCGTTACTCTTTTCCTAACCTCTCTCCCCTTACGTCTCTGCGTCTCCACATTACCCTTCCTCCGCGTCTTTGCGTCTCTGCGTTAATCATCTCTTCTCCTCCGCGCCTCTGCGTCTCTGCGTTACCTTCTCTTCCTCCTCTTCCCCTCCGCGCCTTTGCGTTACTCTTTTCCTAACCTCTCTCCCCTTGCGTCTCTGCGTCTCCACATTACCCTCTCTTCTCTGCGCCTTCGCGTCTTTGCGTTAATATCTGCCCTTCCATCTCAAGCACCCCATCAATTCCGTCAGTAATAAACCCCGGGAGGCTATAAATGACGGAAAACGAAATCAGCGCGGTCATCATCGATTCTGCTCTCGAAGTCCACAAAACGATGGGAGGCCCCGGCCTGCTTGAATCGGTGTATGAGGAATGCCTCGCGTGGGAAATCGAGCACCGCGGCCTTCGGGTGGAGCGGCAGAAGGAGCTCCCTCTTTTCTACAAGGGGAATCCTCTGGGAAACACCTACCGGTTGGACCTTCTGATCGAAAATCTCGTGATCATTGAATGCAAGGCCGTCGAGAATTTCAACACCATCTATCTTGCCCAGGCATTGACGTATCTGAGACTGAGCGGAATCAAACTGGCCCTGGTGATCAATTTCGGACAGAAGCTCCTGCGAAACGGCATCCACCGCGTTGTAAACGGCCTCTGATCCCCCACTCTTCCTCCTGGCCTTTGCGCCTCCGCATCTTTGCGTTAATCCCTCTCTTCTCCCTCTGCGTCTCTGCGTTAATCATCTCTTCTCCTCCGCGCCTCCGCGTCTCTGCGTTACCCCCTCTTCTCCCTCTGCGTCTCTGCGTCTCTGCGTTACCTTCTCTTCCTCCTCTTCCCCTCCGCGCCTTTGCGTTACCATCTCTTCTCTGCGTCAATTTCTCCTCTCCCCATAAATTCCCGGGGACTTGACGCTTCACGACAAACGGGGCATAAATTATTCATACGTTTTTCACAAGGAGAATTGAATAATGAAGAAACTGCTGGTTCTTGTCCTGCTGACCCTTCTTGCAGGCTTCGCCGCCGCGGAAGAAATCGGCATCGATGTCGGTTCGGAAGTCTATTTCGGCGATGTGGCCGACGAAGTCATCCTCACCGTCGCCCCTCTCGTAAAGTACTCCAAAAGCATTGACGCCCTGGACATCGATCTGTGGCTGCAGTACTCGATGACCTTCGACGACGACACCTATCAGAGCCTCTATGTCGAACCCGAACTCACCTACAATCTGGCCGCCGGTCCCGGTTCCCTCGCCCTCGCCCTCTACGGCGAATACACCGTCTACATCGACCCGGACGACGACTTCGAAGGCATGATCGAACCCAGCGTCAAATACGGACAGGGCTTCGATTTCGGCGACCTCTTCGTCAAAGTCGGCCTCCCCTACACCTTCGAACCCGACACCGCCACCGACATCTACGGCACCATCGGCTACGGCAAGGACGCTTTCGGAGTAGAACTCACCGGCCACTACAACATCGACCCGGACGAAAAACGCACCGGCTATGAGGCCCTCTTTTATTACGAGCAGGACGCCTACTACGCGGAAGTCAACATCGAAGCCAACAAAGATTTTGATGTTTTCACCGTTTCGCCCTACGCGGAAATCTACATCGACCGGATAACCCTCTGGGCCGGCGCCGATTTCGGCAACATCGGCCACGACGACCTTGACGTCACGGTGGAACCCTACATCGGAGCCACCTACAAGTTCTGATCCCTTCGAGGGGCGCCCGGATAACGCGTCCCGGACTATTTAGGCCCGCCCGGCAACCCGGCGCGGGCTTTTTTTTGAAGAAAATTAACACAAAGTCGCAGAGACAATCGGGAAGGAAGAGTAAAATCTAGCGGAGGTGTTGAGAACCTTCACCTGTAGGGCAGGCGGATCTGCTCGCAGGACAGGACTTCGAACTCGGGATCCTTGTGGACGAGTATCGCGTCTTGAAGGACGGCGCAGGCGGCAATCCAGGAATCCGCCAAAGAGAGCCGATAAAGTGCTTTTAGTTCCGCGGCTTTTTCGAGCAGAGCCTTATCTTCATGAATCCAGTCGACAGAGAGAGCGAGACACTGCTCACAGGCAAGGCGGCCCTGGTGTTCATCCTGATCTTTCCAAACTCTGTAAAGAATTTCCATGAGAGTAATGAAACATCCCAAACATGCCGCTTCACCTTTTTCAGCCTGGTAAAGGAACCCTGCCGCCTGGTCCGCGCCCGGTTCATCATCTCTTAGTGTGAGAAAGGCGGAAGTATCCAGTACGTGTTTTTTCATTCGGCAATCTTTTCCCGCTTTCGATCATCGAGAAGTCGCGCGGTGGAACCTCCTTTTCCCGAGCCGCGGAAGGCGTTCACAGGATTCTTCTGTACCGGGACGACTCTGATATTTTCATTTTCAACGATCCATTCCAACCTTTTCTACAGATCAAGGCGGAAACGCTTGCGAATTTCGGCGGGAATTACGGTTTGGCCGCGCGATGTGATGGTGCTTCGCATTCTTTTACTCCTATATGAATTACTTTTTATATTCTTTTGTAATTCAATAATGCTTATTAAATTTGTAGCATTCAAGAACGGAGTTAAGAGTAGGAATGTAACGCAGAGTCTCTAAGGAAAGATAAGATGCTCAGGCTTTTCCCTCTTCTCTCCGAGCCTTCCCGCCTCCGCGTTAAATTCTAAAAAAAGGCGCCGGAATTCGTTCCCGGCGCCGCTCCTCAATTCTTCATCTTATCTTCTTCGCGCCTCTGCGCCTCTGCGCCTCTGCGTTAAATTCTTCTCCCTCCGCGCTTTATTTCCCCACCCGGATTTCCTGCCAGATCTTGTCGTAAAGTTCCACGTCCTTGCCCAGGTCTTCCTTGAATTCGCAGTTCGCCAGGTCCTCGTAGGTGTAGTTCGGTTTGACCTTGACCAGCTCCCGGGCCTTGGTGTTGATGGACGGCAGCATCAGGTAGTCGACGATCATCGCGTAGATGTCCGGCCGGTGGATGAAGTTGATGAAGTCGTAGGCCAGGTCCTTGTTCTTCGCGTCCTTCAGGATGACCATGCTGTCCATGTACATCGGGCCGCCTTCCCTGGGGATGAAGAAGTCCACGTCCGCCTTCTTCGCCTCGTCGAGCTCGAGGAACACGTTTTCCGCGTAGCCCTGCACGACGAAGAACTCCTCCGCGGCGAAACCCTTGGCGAAGGACTCCGCGTCGAACTTCATGATGGTGTCCCGCCAGCCCTGGACGATCTTTTTGGCCTGCGCCAGCTCGTCGGGGTTGCGGGAATTGACCGAGTATCCCAGGGACTTCAGCGCCGCGCCGAGTACTTCCCGCATGTCGTCCAGCATGGTCATCCGGCCCTTCAGGTCCTTCCGGCCGAAAATGCTCCAGCTTTTGTCGTAGGTCTTCACCTGCTTCTTGTTGACCGAGATTCCGGCGGCGCCGATCATGTACGGCACGCTGTATTCCGGGCCCTTGTCGAAGGCGATCTTTTTCAGGACCTCCGGGTCGATGTTCGCGAAATTCGGCACCTTCGCCTTGTCGATCTTTTCCAGCATTCCCTCGCTGATCATGATGGACACGTAGTCGCCGGACGGGAAGGTCATGTCGTAGCCCGATCCGCCGGCCTTCAGCTTGGCGAACATTTCCTCGTTGGACGCGAAAACGTCGTACACAACGGTGACCCCCGTTTCCTTCTCGTACGCCTTCACCACGTCGTCGGGAATGTAGTAGGTCCAGTTGTAGATGAAGAGCTTGCCGCCCTTCACGGCCTTCGCCTCCGCGCTTCCCGCCGCCTCTTCCTTCTTTCCTCCGCCGCAGCCCGCCGCCAGCAGGACCGCTAGCACCGCCACGACACTCCACCCGTGGAGCCTTTTCATGTGTTCCTCCTGTTCCGAATGAGCAGTATATTTCGTCGTTTTATTTATGCACGACATATTTCAGGAAATTGCGCATGAAGAAGACGAGAGTCACCGTTCCCGCCAGCATGACAACCGACAGGGCGTTGATGACCGGCGACACGCCGAACCGTATCATCGAGTACACGTAGAGCGGCAGCGTCGAGGAGCCCGGCCCGGACACGAAAAAGGTGATGACGAAGTCCTCCAGGCTCAGGGTTATGGCCGTCAGGAACGCCGAGACGATCCCCGGCATCGTCATCGGGACGATCACCTTCATCAGGGTCTGGTGCTCCCGCGCCCCCAGGTCCCGCGCCGCCTCGATGATCGAGTAGTCGAACTCCTCCAGCCGGGACATGACGATGAGCAGCACGAACGGCAGGTTGAACGAGGTGTGGGCGATGAAAATCGTCAGAAGGCCGAGCTTCAGGTTGACGCCGGCGAAAAATATCAGCATCGAGACGCCGATGATGATTTCCGGCAGGATCAGAGGCAGGAACGATACGGCCTGCACGTATTTTTTCAGCTTGAAGCTGTACCAGTTGATGCCGATGGCCCCCAGGGAGCCGATGACCGTGGCAGTAGCGGCGGACGTGAGGGCTATCAGGATGCTGTTCCAGAAGGATTTCCACAGGTCCCGGGACTCCAGGAACAGTTTCTGGTACCACACGAAGGATGCGCCGCCCCAGCTCATGGATTTCGACGCGTTGAAGGAATACACCACCAGCACGAACAGGGGCATGAAAAGGAAAAACAGGGTAAGGAAGAAAACGACCTTGGAAAAAAGGTGTTTCCGCGTCATGCCGCCCCTTCCTTTTTATACTGCGGGTGGGGCCGGTTGACGAACATGTAGACCCCCAGCGCCAGGGCGGTCACCAGGGTTATCAGCACCGAGATGGCCGACGCCAGCGGCCAGTTCCGGGTCACCGTCAGCTCCCGGGCGATGATGTTGCCCAGCATGAACGAGTCCTTGCCGCCCACCAGCTGGGGCACCGCGTAGGCGCCGAAGGTCGGAATGAACGTGAAAAGCACCGCAGAAATGATCCCCGCCCGGATGTTCGGGATCATGACCTTGAAAATGGATTCCATGTGGGTGGCGCCCAGGTCCCGGGCGGCCTCGAGCAGGGAAAAGTCGAACTTCTCGATGGTCGAGTACAGGGGCAGTATCGCGTAGGGCAGGTACGAGTACACCAGCACGACGATGACCGCCTGCCGGTTGTAGAGAAACTGGACAAAGTTGTCCGTCAGGCCCGTGAACCTCAGGACGTCGTTCAGGAAGCCGTTGTTGCCCAGGATGGCGATCCACGCGTAGATCCGGATCAGGAAATTCGTCAGAAAGGGAATGACGATAAGAAAGAGGAGCAGGTTCTTCCTGCTGCTCCGGGCCATGTAATAACCGCAGGGCAGGGCGATCACCAGGGTCAGCGCGGTGGCAGCCAGGGATATCCACAGGGTGGTGAACATGACCTGCGCGAAAACGGGGTTGAAAAGGGCCCGGTACGCGTCCAGGCTGAAGCTCGCCGTAACCCCCCCGTGCAGGGCTTTTTTCATGAAGCTGTACAGGAAGATGATCAGCACCGGCACGACGAAGAATACGCTGATCCACAGGGTTATCGGGAGAGTGTAGATTCTGCCGTAGTTCTTCTTCACGCCTCGTGCACCTCGACCAGGAACCCGTCGTCCGCCTTCCACCAGATGAACGCCTGGTCCTGGTACTTGATGTCCGGACCGGCGCTGTAGTAGCTCATGTGCTGTTTGAAGGCCTTCATGATGAAGTGTCCCGCCACCTCGATGAAAAACTTGCTCTGAAAACCGTTGTAGATGACCTCTTCGACGCGGCACGGGAAAAGGTTGAAGTCCGCGGCGAGGCCCGCGGGCCTTTCCCGGGCGATGTTGATTTTTTCCGGCCGTATGGTCACCGACACCTTCACCCCGGGCACGAACCGCCGCGCCCCTTCCAGGTCCTTGGGTTCCATGGTGACCTGGAGCGGCCCCAGGTTCTTGACGTCCACGGTGACCATTTCCCCCTCCACCGACGTCACCACGCCCCGGAAGAGATTCGTCTCGCCGATGAAGTTGGCCACGAAGATGTTGGCCGGGCTCTCGTAAATCTCCGACGGCGTTCCCGTCTGGACGATGCGGCCCTCGTTCATGACGGAAATGCGGTCGGAAACGCTCAGGGCTTCCTGCTGGTCGTGGGTGACGTAGATGAAGGTGATGCCGATCTTGTCGTGCAGGGTGTCCAGCTCGATGAGCATGTGCTGGCGCAGTTTCGCGTCCAAGGCGGAAAGGGGCTCGTCCAGAAGGAGAACGTCCGGCTCGTTGACCAGCGCCCGCGCTATGGCCACCCGCTGTTTCTGCCCGCCGGAAAGCTGGGACGGCTTCTTGCCCTCGTGGCCCGTCAGCTTGGAAAGGTCCAGGTATTCCTCCACCCTGCGGCGGATTTCGTTTCTTTCCATTTTTTTGAGCCGGAGCGGAAAGGCCACGTTTTCAAAGACCGAAAGGTGCGGGAACAGGGCGTAACTCTGGAATATCGTGTTGACGTGCCGCATGTTCGGCGGCAGCGGCAGAACGTTCCGGCCGTCCAGGTACACGGCGCCCGACTCGGGATTCTCGAAACCGGCGATTATTCGCAGCAGGGTCGTTTTTCCGCAGCCGGACGGTCCGAGGAGGGAATAGAATTCCCCCCGGCGGATATCGACGCTCACATCCTTCAGGACATGGAAGTCGCCGAAATGTTTCTCGATGTTCTCAACCCTTACTCCGCTTCCTTTCACCGATGTCGGGCTCCTTGGCATGTAATGTACTCCGAGGAGTATATCAAATGGGACGAAAAATCAATACGTCATCGGCCCAGGGACGGCAGATACTCCTTTTCGTACCAGGTGATGATTTTCCGGGCTATGCTGTCGCTGGCCGGCAGGTTCGGCAGATCGGGCGGCGAAAACCATTTGGCGTCGTGCAGCTCCGTTCCGTCCACGCGGATGTCCCCACCCGCGTAGTCCGCGACGAATCCGATCATCAGCGAATCGGGGAAGGGCCACGGCTGGCTGCCGAAGTAGCGGATGTTCGTGACCCGCACCCCCACCTCCTCCCCCACTTCCCGCGCCACGCACTCCTCCAGGGTTTCACCCATCTCGACGAACCCCGCGATGAGGCTGTAGATCGGCGCAGAGAAGCGCTTGTTGTGGGCCAGAAGGATTTTTTCCCCGTCCAGGATCGCGACGATGACCGCCGGCGACAGCCGGGGAAACGCCAGGGCGCCGCAGGCGGGGCAGGTCTTCGCGCGCTCGTCCGCCTTGTCGTCGTTCGGCCCGCCGCAGGTCCCGCAGTACCGGGTGCTCCGGTCCCAGTGCAGGAGATGACCGGCGAAGCGCGCGGGACGCATGATGTCCACCGGGATTTTCCCGTACAGGGGCCGCAGGGCCGTCGCCGAATATCCCGCAGGAAGGCCTTCGTCGGAGGACAGGTCGCCGGCATAGCAGTCGACCTCGTCCAGCCTGCCGAAATAGACGACCCGGCGGGTCCGTTCCGTCAGCTCCCGGAGCGCGGGATCCCGAAGGTCCCCGTCGAGCCGGGGTACGGTAAAATCCCCCCCGCCCGTTTCGGCGACGACCAGGCGGTCCCGGAAAAAAAGAAACCAGTATCCCCCTGCGAGGGTTTTCTTCGAAGAGTCATGCGCGGCTGTGAAGTTCACATTCTTCCTTGTGCATCGATGGCTGTGTATTCCGTCCGTTTGACTGTACCGGAAAATCCCGGGCGGGGCAACGGGGCGGCGGTGCGGAGGCTTCCCCAGCCGGGCCGTCTGCTGATAGTATTCCCCCATGCTGACCCAAGACCAGAAAAAAGATTTCCTCCTCGGTCTGTTCATCGGCTGCCTGATCCTCGCGAACACCATCGGCACGAAAATAACCACCCTGGCCGGCGTGCGGGTTTCGGTGGGCATTTTCTTCGTCCCCGTCCTGTTCCTGGTGACCGACGTCATCGGGGAGGTCTACGGCCGAAGGGAGGCGAACAAATTCGTCGTCATCGCCCTCGTTCTCCTGACCATCACCCTGGGAATGACGGCCCTGGCCATCGTTCTGCCGCCTAACCCCACCTGGGACAACCAGGAGGCCTTCGCCCGGGTGTTCGGCTCGAGCCTCAGGATGACCTTCGCGAGCATCGTCGCCTTCGTCATCAGCCAGTTCCATGACGTCTGGTCCTTCGAATTCTGGAAAAAAAAGACCGGCGGAAGGCACCTGTGGCTGCGGAACAACCTGTCCACCATCGTCAGCCAGCTTCTGGACACGACGGTCTTCATGTTCATCGCCTTTTACCGCCTCACCCCGCGGTTCACGGTGTCCTTCATCTTCAGCCTCATCGTCCCCTACTGGCTTTTCAAGGTCTTTTTCGCGCTGCTGGACACCCCCCTGTGCTACGCCCTGGTGGCATGGCTGCGGGAAAAACAAAAAAATTGACGGAATTTTGAAATCCGCTTACAATAAGTCGTTGATCGTTGCGGTTTGTGCATGTTCACACTGCAAATTTCTCATCGCAAGGAGCCTGTATGGAACTGATCCATAACGAGATTCCCCTCGAATTCGTCGGCGTCCTGCCGGAAGGCATAAAATTCATCGCACACCACGGAAAGGACTTTCTGGTGGTGGAAAACGTCATGTGCCCCAACGGCCATTCCCTGATGGTGGAAACCGTGAAACTCCACGGCGAGCCGTCCATCAAGATCGGCGTCAGGATCGGCGGGCAGAAGGGGAACTTCTTTATCGATTCCTTCTGGGGCAGCCACAAGAAACTCTACGACTTCATACCGGAACTCCGCGGGGAGACGGTGGTGGTGGAGGCCTTCTGCCCCGTCTGCGGCGTCAGCCTGATGGTGAAGGAGGAGTGCCGCATTCCCGGCTGCGGCACCGGGGACCACATCCTGATGACCCTCCCGGGCGGCAAAAACAAAATCTATGTCTGCGGCCGGCTCGGCTGCCCCGGCCACCGCCTGGACATCCGCGCCGTGCCTCACGAGGTTGTCGAAAAAATCAGCGAAATCAATTATTTCGGCACGGGCATCGACGACTTTTTCGGAGGGATATGACGGATGCTGGAAAACCATGTGGAAATCGAGATCGACCAGTGCAAGGGCTGCCGGCTCTGCGTCGAGACCTGTCCCACCCACTGCCTCACGCAGGGATCGGCGATAAACAGGAGCGGCTACCAGTACGTCCGCTTCGAACAGAAGGGATGCACGGCCTGCGGCTTCTGCTACTACATCTGCCCGGAACCGGGGGCCATCACGGTGATCAAGGGCGAAAAAAAGGCGGTGGACCATGGATAAGCAGCTCATCAAGGGAAACGAGGCCGTTGTGTTCGGCGCGATTCTCGGGGGGGCCACCCACTTTTTCGGGTATCCCATCACCCCCGCCAGCGAGATCGCGCACGCGGCGGCGCAGTACTTCAACGGCACGGGACGCTGCTTCCTGCAGGCCGAGGACGAGGTCAACGCTATCAACATGATTTACGGGGCCGCCGCGGCCGGCGCCCGGGTCATGACGGGATCGTCCGGCCCGGGCATTGCCCTGATGGCCGAGGGGATATCGTACCTTGCCGGCGCGGAGCTGCCGGCCGTCATCGTGGACGTTCAGCGGGCCGGTCCGGGGCTGGGCAACATCTGGCCGGAGCAGGGGGACTACAACATGGTCGTCAAAGGAGGCGGCCATGGGAATTACCGCAACATCGTGCTCGCCCCCTACTCCGCCCAGGAAATGTGCGATTTCACGTACCGGGCCTTCGAGATCGCGGAAAGGTACAGGATGACGGTGTTCATCCTGTCAGACGCGTACATCGGGCAGATCATGGAACCCGTCCTCCTTCCCGTGGAGGTCAGGCATGCGGCGAGGAACGACTGGGCCCTGTACGCGGACAGGGAAAGCCGCGGCAACCTGGTCACGTCGATCCTGATGAACACCGAGCTGATGTCGGAGCACAACTGGAAGCTGGACGCCAAGTACAAAAAGGTGGAAGCCGAATTCGTCGAATGGGACGAGTACGAAACCGGGGACGCGGAGTGCGTTTTCGTCGCCTTCGGCATCTGCGCCCGGATCTGCCTTTCGGCGCTCCAGGACCTCCGGAAAAAAGGGATCAAGGCGGGGCTTCTCCGTCCGAAGACCCTGTACCCGTTCCCGGCCGGGCGGCTCCGGGAACTCGCCGGAAACGTGAAATCCATGATCGTCGTTGAACTCAACAACGGCCAGATGGCCTGTGACGTGGAGCTCGCCGTCAAATGCTCGATACCCGTTCTTCGGTACAACTGGATGGGCGGCAAGGTTCCCTCCACGTCGGACGTGTCCGCCCGGGCGGAGAAGGACATACGAGGTTAAAACTATGGTAAAACACGCGAAACCCAGAACCTTCTACGACGAGTTCACCCGCAGGGGACCGGGAGAAAAAAACACCACCTACTGCCCCGGCTGCGGCCACGGCAACGCCCACAAACTCATCGCCGAAGCGATAAGCGAGCTCGGCATCCAGGACAGGGTCGTTTTCTGCTCCCCCGTTGGATGCAGCGTCTTCGCCTACTATTATTTCGACACCGGCAACATCCAGTGCGCTCACGGAAGGGCCCCCGCCGTCGCGACGGGAATAGTCCGCGCCCGGGAGGACGCGGTCCTCATTTCCTACCAGGGCGACGGCGACCTCGCGGGGATCGGCATGGGTTCCATCATGCACGCGGCGAACCGGGGCGAGCACATGGCGGTTTTTTTCATCAACAACGCGATCTACGGGATGACCGGCGGCCAGATGGCCCCGACGACGATCGTGGGACAGAAGACGCTGACGACTCCCGACGGCAGATCCGCCGGCCGGGAAGGCTTCCCCATCGCAATGTGCGAAATCATCGACAAGCTCAACGCTCCGGTGTACATCGAGCGGGTCTCCCTGGGCGACGCGGCGCGGATCATGCGGGCGAAACGGGCGGTGAAACAGGCGCTGACGAACCAGATGAACCGCAAGGGTTTTTCCTTCGTCGAAATCCTTTCCCTCTGCCCGGTAAACTGGAAAATGTCGCCCATCGAGGCACGGAAATGGCTCATCGCGAATCTGGAACCTCTTTTCCCGGTGAGGAACTTCCGCAATCTGGAGGAGGCTCCGGCGAAGTACGAGCACCGGAAGCCCATGGCGGACGAGGCGCTTCTGAAAACGTTCTCCTCCGAAAAGAGCCTGAACCTGGAGGCCCGCAAGGGAAGGGTCGAGGACCAGTACGTGAAAATCGCCGGATTCGGCGGCCAGGGCGTCATGTCAGCGGGGGTGCTTCTGGCGAACTGCGCCGTCGCGGAACAGCACAACGCCACGTGGCTCCCGTCCTACGGGCCGGAAATGCGGGGCGGCACCGCCAACGCGGGGATCATCATTTCCAACAAACAGATCGGGTCCCCGATGGTGGACCACGCAAATTTTCTCATCGCCATGAACGCCCCGTCGCTGGATTCGTTCGAGGATTCCGTCGTCCCCCGGGGCACCATCATCGTCAACTCGTCGCTGATCGGGAGAAAGGCGAGAAGGTCCGACGTCAGGGTCCTGTACGCTCCGGTGACGGAAATCGCCGCCCGGGCGGGACTCACGGCGGCGGCCACGGTGGCGGCCCTGACGATGTACGCCCTCGCTTCCGGGGCGGTCACGATCGAAACGATAAAAAAGGTCATACCGCTTTCGATCAAGAAGAAGTCGCTGATCGACGTCAACCTCCACGCGGTGGACCTGGCGGCGGAGTACTACGCGAACAACTTCGGCGGCGGGGTCTGACTAGAGCCGCGGCCGCAGCCGCGAGGCGAGCCGCGCGCGTCTGAGCGAGGGGCTGCGGAGCCCCCGCCGTGACCTTCGCGCCGCCTCGCGCATGTCCCCGGGCAGGTCCCGCATTCCGTAATATTCGGCTTCCGCGAGTCCGACGAGGAGGCAAATGTCCTTCTCCGCGGCGGGAAAACGCCGCGCCAGCCGCCGGCCGTACTCGCCGGGAGTCTCGGCTTTCCTTTTTCCGACGCCCGAAAGCCTGCCCCAGCGGCACAGCGCCGCGAAACCTTCCGCGCCTTCCCCTCCCCTCCCCGCCGCCCGGAATCCGGCGAAGCGGCGCGTGAAGGCCCGGGCCGCGGCGCCGAGGGACCGCAGGGTTTCCTTCAGGGACGCGAGGAGCCTCCGGAGGAATTCCCGCAGGGTCGGCAGTCCTCCGTCCCCGTCGGCCCGTGAGGCGAGTTTCAGGAAAAGCTGCCACAGAAGATACCCCGTGAAAACCACGGCCAGGACCCCGAGGACCCCGAAAAGCCCCCACGCGAGGATTTTCTCGATGAGGCGGGTCCAGAAGCCCGGCTCGCGGATCTCCGGTATTCCGGCTTCTCCGCCGCCGGCCGGACCCCGGGTTTCCGCACCGGGCCGGGCGAAGCCGAATCCGAAGAGAAACCTCAGCACCGCGGCGATCCAGGGCCCCAGAGGCGCGACGCCCGTCCTGACCGCTTCGTACACCTCTCCCGCGGACACGACGAGAAGGGGAAACAGGGCGTACAGGGCCGATCCGACAAGAAGAAATCCGGCGACGAACGGCACCAGGAGGCCCGCCGCCGACCGCGCCTTCATGAAGGCGGCGTCCCGGTCCAGACCCTTCGCCGCGTACAGGGCGGCAATCCCGAACAGAAAAAAGGCGACGGTGAGCGGGAACCCCCGGGGGTCCGGGTCGCCCAGCCCCATGCGGATGAAAAACACGAAAAAAAGGATGCCCGTCCCCCCGTCGAACCGGGCCGCCGTCACCGGGTGGGAAACGGGTCCCGCTCCGATGAAGTAACCCCGGAGCCAGAAAACCAGGCCCCAGATGACGATCATCCATAGCGCGTACCAGGCGCTGACCCCGTTCATGCGGTCCAGGGCCGCCGTCCAGCCCGGCAATCCGTCCGCGGAGGCGAAGGGCAGCGCGGGCGAGGAGCGGAGAATGAAGTACAGCGAAACGACGCAGCCCGCCGCCGATGCCAGAACCTCCGCGATCCTCCGGCGGCGGATTCTGCGGAAAAAGCGGGTAAGGAGCAGCGACGCGAGGAGGGCGGCGGACAGTCCGGCGAAGGGGGGCGGCCCGGAACCGGGAACCAGGAAGAACAGCCCCGCCATGACTCCCAGGCGGCAGACCTCCATTCCCGCGGTCGGCAGCAGCACCGCCGCCTGACCAAAACGCCTATTCATCGAGGAGACTCTTCGCGACATAGGCGGGACGGTCGCGCAGGATGAAAACGTGCCCTCCGGCGCCGCTTTCACCTTCGCCGCCCGACCCGGCGCCGTCCTCTTCGGCGCCGCCTGCACCGGCGACCTCCGCCGGACCGCGGGCCAGCACGAACAGCATCCGCAGCCTCCGGGCCGTCCGTGCGTCCAGCAGCGCAAGGTTGTCCCCGTCCCCGGAAGCCCCGAAGTACACGATGCCGACGCCGCCCCTCGCCGTCTCGCGCACCAGCGGCGCGAGGGCTTCGCCGGGACGCCGCTCGACGCGGGCCAGCATTTCCAGCAGGCACCCCAGGTGCTCCGGCCCCCGCCCCAGCGGCAGAATCGGCGGCCGCCCTCCGGCGAGGGCGGCATTGGTGGCGAATCCGAAGGAGGCGCCGGTCTCCATGAGATCCCGCGCCGCGGAAGCCAGCACCTCAATGAGAAGCTCCATGTCTTCCGGCCCCGGCAGCACCGCCGGGGCGCCGTCGTTTTCCGGCCCGTTGCCCTGTCCCCTGCCGTCGGAGAATCCCTCCGCGTCGAGCACGAAGAAGACCTTGCGGTGGGACGTGGGTTCGAAGAGCTTCTCCTGCAGGACGCCGAGACGGGCGCTCGCCTTCCAGTGGATGTTTTTCGCCGGCCGGTTTCCCGCGTAGTCCCGGGTGCCCGCGTACCAGGCCGGGTCCTCGACGGCGCCTTTCGACGCGTGGATGCCGAAGTATTCCTGGAAAGGCACGTCGAGGTCCCGCAGCCGCGGCAGGCGGGGAAATACGACGATTTCCCGCGAGAACGGCACGGTTTTCGACCTCAGGTGGAGCCCCAGCAGGTCTCCCGCGGAAATCCTGGCGGGCCCTATCCGGTACACCCCCCGCCTGAGGGCCGTGAGGGCCCAGGATTTCGACGCCTTCTCGTAAGGATACAGTCCCGTCTCCCCCCGGAGAGGATCGCCGCCGGACAGGACCTCCCGGGAAGCGTCGAGCTCGATCCGCACCCGGACGGGAAGGAGCTTGCGGTTTTCCACCACAGCCTGGAACCGGAAAGTTTCACCGGGGAAAAGCCTGTCCCTGTCCGTATCCGGCACGACCGTCAGGCGCGACAGGCCGATCCGGGACCAGAGCCTTCCGCCGTACATGAGAAGAAGCACCGCTCCCGCGGGAACGGCCAGGGCGGCCTCCCCGCGGACCAGGGCGAAAAAGAGAATGACCCCCACGAAAAACAGGGCGAGTCCCAGGGAAAAGATGCTCGGCGTGTCGGAGCTTCGCGGTTCCGTCATGCATGGCCGTCCTAGGCCGGCGACGGCACGGCGACCCTTGCCAGGACCTCGTCGAGAACGGCCCCGGCGGACGCGCCCCGGGTCCGCTCGTCGTGGCGGAGAATGATCCGGTGCCGGAGCACGGGGCCCGCGAGTTCCTTGACGTCGTCGGGAAGGACGAAGTCCCGTCCGCGGATCAGGGCGAGGCTCTGGGCGGCCCGCATCATTCCGACGGCCCCCCGGGGGCTCACTCCGTAACGGACCCGGGGATGGGCGCGGGTCGCCGCCGCGATATCGGCGATGTACTCCCGTATCCCGTGGGAAATCGCCACGGCGCTCCTGCGCTTCTGCAGTCCGGTGATACTCTCCGGCGAAACCGCGGCCGGGAGCCCTTCCAGCGGGTCATCCTCCTGGAACCGGGCGAGAATGGCGATTTCCTCGTCCCGGGTCGGATAACCGAGATCGATCCGCATCAGGAAGCGGTCAAGCTGGGCTTCCGGCAGCGGAAAAGTGCCGTCCATTTCGATGGGGTTCTGGGTCGCGATAACGAAAAACGGCCGGGGCAGCGGAAGCGTCCTTCCGTCCACGGTGACCTGGAACTCTCCCATGCTCTCCAGCAGGGCAGCCTGGGTGCGCGGAATTGTCCGGTTGATCTCGTCCGCCAAGAGAACGTTGGACATGACGGGACCGGGATGAAATACGAACTCGCCGGATTTCTGGTCGTAAATGGAAAAACCCGTCACGTCCGCGGGCAGGAGGTCGGGGGTGAACTGGATGCGCCGGAACGTTCCGCCGATGCTCCTCGCCAGGGCCTTCGCCATCAGTGTTTTGCCGAGTCCCGGAACGTCCTCCAGCAGCACGTGGCCTTCGGCGAGAAGGGACGTCAGCATGAGCTCCAGGGCCTTCCGCTTTCCCACCACGACCCGCGAGGCGTTTTCCACAACCGCGATGCAATCGTTTTCCCGCATCCGGGTATTATCGATATATGCCGGGTCCGCATCAAGGGTACATTGCCTTTTTTCCGAAAAGGATTTAGAATTCCGCCACAGTTTCAGTCTCACAAGGAGAGTCTAAAAAATGAGAAAAGGCATCATCTCAGCTCTGTGCGTCGTCGTCGCCGCCGCATTCGTGTTTCCCGCGGCATTGTCGGCGCAGACGAAAGTCCGCCTCGCCCACGTGGTGAACGAAAAAGACGGATTCCACATCGCGGCCACGAAGTTCAAGGAACTCGTGGAAGCCGGGACGTCCGGAAAGGTCGTCATCGAGCTGTTCCCGAACGCGACCCTGGGTGACGAAAGGACCCTGCTGGAAGGAATGCAGATGGGCACCATCGACATGGGAGTCATCACCAACGGCCCCGTGGCGAACTTCCTTCCCGAAATGGCCGTCTTCGAGCTTCCCTTCCTGTTCGCCAACCGCAAACAGGCATACGAGATCCTGGACGGTCCCGTCGGCAAGGAGCTGCTGAAAAAGCTCGAAACCGTCAACATGATCGGCCTCGCGTACGCGGAGCGGGGTTTCCGCAACCTGACGAATTCCAAGAACGAGGTGCGCGTCCCCGCGGACATGAAAGGCCTGAAGATCCGGGTCATGGAAAACCCGGTTTTCATCGACACCTTCAAGACCCTGGGCGCCAACACCCTGCCGATGGCCTGGACCGAAGCCCTGACCGCCCTGCAGCAGAAAACCATCGACGGACAGGAAAACCCCGTCAACGTCATCCATTCCTTCAAGCTGAACGAAACCCAGAAGTTCCTGTCCCTGACCCGGCATACCTACTCGCCGGCCCTGATCGTGATGAGCAAACGCACCTATAACAAGCTGTCCAAGTCCGAGAAGGAAGTCTTCCAGAAAGCCGCCCAGGCGGCCGCCGAGTTCGAGCGCAAGGCGAACGAGGACAACGAAGCGACCCAGCTCGCGGAACTCAAGGCCAAGGGCATGGTCATCGTCGAACCCGACGTCGCCGCCTTCAAGGCGACCGTCGCCCCGGTCTACGCGAAGTACGAATCCAGGTTCGGAAAATACCTCAAGCAGATCAACGAAAAACTGAAGTAATCCCGCTTCCGGCGCCTGACGGCGCCGGAAAACCAAATAAAGAGGCACACGATGCGATTCCCGTCATTCCTAAAAAAAGTCAGCGACGCGGCCGACGGCATCGCCCTGAAGGCCGTCATCGTGCTGATCATCGCCATGATCGTCACGATAACCCTTCAGATCCTGAGCCGCACGATGGCCCAGGCCTTCACGTGGACCGAGGAACTTTCCCGCTACCTCCTGGTCTGGAGCACTTTTCTGGGAGCGACCCTGGCGTACAAGAGGGGGCTGCACATCTCCGTATCCCTGTTCCTGGACAAATTCCCGAAAAATATCCGCTCATCGGCGGTCATCGGGGGTACGGCGCTGTCCATCCTGTTCTTCCTCATCGTGGCCTGGAACGGGTTCTCCCTGATGGCGATGCAGATTTTCCAGGTTTCGCCCGCCCTGCAGCTTCCGATGCGCTGGGTCTACCTGGTCATCCCCCTCACGGCCATCATCATGCTCGTCCACGCGGCGTCGACCATCGCCGGGGAGGTGAAAAAATGACGGCCCTGCTCTTTCTATCCTTTTTCGCCTTCCTCGTTCTGGGTCTGCCCATAGCGATCGGGCTGGGTCTCGCCTCGGCGATCACCCTGGTAACCCAGGACGTGCCCCTCCTCATCATCGTCCAGAGGATGTTCGCGGGCACCGATTCCTTTCCCCTCATCGCGGTTCCGTTCTTCATCCTGGCGGGGGACATTCTGGCGAAAGGCCAGGTTTCGGAGAAACTCGTCGAATTCGCCGACGCCATGCTCGGCTTCATCAAGGGCGGCCT
This sequence comes from uncultured Spirochaetaceae bacterium, assembly GCA_964529055.1. Taxonomy (GTDB): domain Bacteria; phylum Spirochaetota; class Spirochaetia; order DTKZ01; family DTKZ01; genus JAKQWJ01. The sequence goes on along the minus strand of CAZGUL010000006.1, from coordinate 4,317 downwards.
GTCGGTCGTGGCGGTCGTCGCGTCCATGTTCTTCGCCGCGATTTCCGGCTCCGGCGCCGCGACGACGGCTGCCGTCGGGACCACCCTCGTTCCCGAACTGGACAAGAAAGGCTACGACAGCACCTCCTCGTCGGCCCTCATCGCGGCCAGCGGCACGATCGGGGTCGTGATCCCGCCGTCGGTCCCGATGGTCCTTTACGCCGTCGTCGCCGACCAGTCGGTGACGAAGCTTTTCCTGAACGGTTTCGTACCCGGCGTCGCCATGGGTCTCATCCTGATCGGGATCGCGATCTTCCAGGCGTACCGGCGAAACTATCCCCGGGGGGCCGCATTCCGGATCGGCAACATCATGAGGACGTTCAAGGACGCGGTCTGGGGCATCATGACCCCCGTCATCATCCTGGGCGGCATCTTTTCCGGTGTCTTCACCCCGTCGGAAGCGGCGGTCATCGCCGTGAATTACGCGCTGGTGGTCTCGCTTTTCGTGTACCGGGACATGACGCTGAGGCAGGTTTTCGAGGTCATCGGGAAGTCGGCGATCACCATGTCCGTCGTCATGTTCATCATCGCCACATCCGCGGTGTTCAGCTGGATCCTGGCGAACTGGAGCATCCCGAACCAGATCGCCGAAGCGGTGCTGGCCGTTTCCTCCAACAAGTACGTCATCATGTTCCTGATCACGGTGATCATTCTCATCGCCGGTGTTTTCATGGAAACCGCGTCGGCCCTGATAATCCTGACCCCGGTTTTCCTGCCCCTGGTCGAAACGCTGGGGATCGATCTTCTGCACTTCGGTCTGGTCATCGTCATCGGACTCGCGATCGGCATGGTTACGCCCCCGGTGGCGATCAACCTGTACGTCGCCAGCACGATAACGGGGATCCCCATCGAGAAGATCACCCGGTCGATCATTCCCTACCTGCTGGGCCTCGTCATCGTTCTGCTTCTGTGGGTCTACATTCCGCTCCTGCTGCCGGGGCTGATAATCCAGTAACCGGCCGCATTCCCCCCCGCGCCGGGCGGCGCGGGGGCGCCCTCCCTCATTCCGACCGGAGGGCGTCTATCGGATTCAGGGAAGCCGCCTTGCGGGCGGGATAATAGCCGAAAAACACACCGACTCCGGCGGCGAATCCCGCGGACGCCAGGATAAACAGCGGATTGATCTCCACCCTGTACGCCGCGAAGGTCTGAAGAGCGTACATCGCGGCGAGGGCGAGCAGGATGCCGATCGCTCCGCCGAGAAGGCTTAAAACGACCGCCTCGGCCAGGAACTGGCGGAGGATGTCCCGCCTCCGCGCGCCGACCGAAAGCCGTATGCCGATTTCCCGGATCCTTTCCGTGACCGAAACGAGCATGATGTTCATGATTCCTATTCCGCCGACCACGAGGGACACCCCCGCGATGGCCCCGAGCAGGACGGTCAGTGTCTTCGCGGTGGACGATGCGATCTCGATGACCTGCGACTGGTTGAAAACCATGAAGTCGTTTTCCATGTCCCCCGGGAGCCGGTGGGATTCCCGCATTATGGCCTCCACCTCCATCTGCGCGTCGCCCATGCGCTCTTCGGATACGGCGCTCATCTCGATGCCCGAAAGGAACCGGCTTTTCCTCAGCCGCGCCGACGCGGTTGAAAGCGGGACCATCACGACATCGTCCTGATCGCTGCCCATCGCGTTTTTTCCCTTGCCCGCGAGGACGCCGACGATTTCGAACGGCGTGGTGCCTATCCGGATCCGGCGGCCCAGCGGGTCTTCTTCTCCGAAAAGCTCCCTCGCCAGGGTGGAGCCGATGACGGCCGTCTTGCTCCTTCCCTGGACGTCCTTCCGGGTGAAAAAATCCCCGGCCGCGATTTTCCATTCCTTTATCGCGGGGTAGTCCGGTTCGACACCGAAAACGGACGTCGGCCAGCTGCCGAATCCCCCCACGACCACGGTGGAACTGCGGACGACGCCGGAAACGGCGGACAGATGGGCCGCTTCATTCCTGATTTTCTCCGCGTCCGCCGCCGTCAGTCGGTTGACCGCGCCGGGGCCTCTCGGGGGGGTCACCATGATGAGGTTCGTTCCCATGGCGGCGATGTTTTCCCTGATCGACGCCTGCGACCCCTCACCCACGGCCACCATTATGATCACCGACGAAACGCCGATGATGATCCCCAGCGTCGTCAGCAGGCTCCTCATCCTGTTCCGGAGTATGCTCCGGAGGGACAATTTCACGAGAACGCGGGCCTTCATGCCGTGATTTCCTCCCTGAGAACGAGTCCGTCCCGCAGGACTATTTTGCGTTTCGCGTACGCGGCGATGTCCGGCTCGTGGGTGACCATGACGATGGTGATGCCCCCCGCGTTGAGCTCCCGGAAAAGCGCCATGATTTCCGCGGACATTTCCGTGTCCAGATTGCCCGTCGGTTCGTCCGCGAGGATCAGCGCCGGCTCGTTCACGAGGGCCCGGGCTATCGCGACCCTCTGCTGCTGGCCTCCGGAAAGCCTGCCCGGCACGTGATGGAGCCTGTCGCCGAGACCGACGCGCTCCAGCGCCTCTCTGGCCCTCTTCCCCGCGTCCCTCCCCGGACCCGCGTTCCTGGTGTAGAGCAGCGGCAGTTCGACATTCTCCAGCGCCGTCGTCTTGCCAAGAAGATTGAAACCCTGGAAAACGAAACCGATCTTTCTGTTCCGGATGCCGGAGAGCCCGTCCTCGTCGATGCCGCCCGTATCGATCCCGTCGAGCAGGTAAGTTCCGGCCGTAGGGACGTCGAGACAGCCTATCAGATTCATGAGAGTCGACTTGCCCGAACCCGATGCACCCATGATCGCGGTGAAATCTCCGGCCGCGATCGTCACGTCGACGCCGTCCAGGGCTTTCACCGTGGTTTCGCCGAGGGAATAGTGGCGCTTGATTCCCCGCATCTCGATGACGGCCACGCGCCCCCCCTATTTCGTCCGCAGGACCACGGTCGCGCCTTCCAGTTCCGGGGCGTCCCGTATTTCGGTGACCGCGCCGTTCGAAACCCCCGTGTCCACGGTTACCGTCCCCAGCGTTCCGTCCCCGTTCTGCAGCCAGAGAGTTCTCGCGTTCTCCACGCCTGGACGGGATGCGGGCGTCCCGCGCGCCGCCGGGGAGCCGCTCCGCCCTCCTCCGAATCCGCCGCCGGGAATCCGCGGCGTGCCGCCGAGAAGCGCCGTCTGCCGTTCCGGACCTGATTCCTGAGGTGTAAAACGAAACGCCGCGTTCGGCACCACGAGAATGCCTTTCTTCTCCCTCACGATGAATTCCGCGTTCGCGGTCATGCCCGGCAGGAGAAGACCTTCCTCGTTATTCGCGGTGACAATGACCGTGTAATTGACGACGCTGTCGCTTTCCACGGGGACCATGCGGATCTGTCTCACCTTGCCGGTGAACCGTCTTTCCGGATATGCCTCAACGTCAAACCTCACGGTCTGGCCCTGCCGTATCCTGCCGATGTCCAGCTCGTCGACCTCCGCCTCGATCTCCATCGTGTCCAGGTTCGCGGCCAGCGTGAAAAGCCGCGTGACAGAACCGCTGTTCGCGACAACGGTCTGTCCCGCCTCGACGTTCCTGTCCAGGACAAGTCCGTCGATCGGTGACAGGATGACCGCGTACTGGTCGATGTTGAGTTTCGCCTTTTCGTACTGCAGTCGGGCCTGGGTCAGGTTCGCGCGGCTTATTTCCATGTCCTTTTTGCCCGCATGCAGTTCCAATCCGGAAATGAGGTTTCTCTCCGCGAGCTGGACGTTGTTTTCGTGGATAAGCAGGTCGTGCTCGTAATTCGCCCGGGCCTTTGCGAGGGCGGCTTCCGCGTCCTTCAGCGCGATCTTCAGCATGTCCGTGTCGAGCGTCGCGAGGGGCATGCCCTTTTTAATCTTGTCGTTGAAGTCCGCGTGTATCTGCTCCACCGTTCCGGTAAGCTGCGTCAGCACGTCCACGGTCCCCACGGCCTTCAGCTTTCCGGAGCTGGAGACCGTCTCCTCGATGTCGCCCTTCGCGATTTTCGCGGTCACATATGCCGTCTCCGGTTTTCCGGAATGGAGGGTGAAAGAAAGAACCGCGATTCCCGCGATGACGACCGCCGGGATCGCGATACCCGCCGCGGTCATCCGCTTTTTCGTCATGCCCTGCCCGCCTCTTGGAACTGCAATTCCATTAATCAATTATTCGCAAAAATCGTGCCGGGAAATCGGCCGGAAATCCGGAAATTCCCGCGGCGGAACACGGCAATTCCCGGACCGGTGTGCTTCTTTTTCACACCGGGAAAAAATTGCACGGAATCCTGCCCCGCGCCGCGATTCCGCGGCGCGGG
>CAZGUL010000005.1:19365-23283 GCA_964529055.1 uncultured Spirochaetaceae bacterium | reverse complement strand
ATTTCGTGCCGGGTCCCGCCGCCGCCGCCCTCGACCGCACCCGTCTCGAGGAACTCCTGCGGCGCCACGGCGTGATTGTCGGGGTCTCCGAATCCGCGCTGGACGGGTTTCTTGCCCGGCTGGCGGAAGCCGGGGAACCCTTCAGCGCCGTCGCGGCATCGGGGGTACCGCCCCGGGAAGGGGAACCGGAAAAGGCGCTGTGGAGGTCTCTGCCGGTCCCTCCGGAACTCGCGGAGGAGGCGGAACAAATTTTCTCCGAAGCGGGGACGCCGGTCATTTTCGAGGACCGGGTCGAAAAAATCATACGCGAAGAAATCATCCTGAAAAAACCGCTCCTGCCCTTTCTGGCCCCGACGCGGGAAAAAGTCGAACGGGTGGAGAAAAAAATCGTCCGGGAGCGGGTCGCCGTAGATCCCGCGGTCCGGGGAACCGGCCATGTCGCCGCGGGCATGCGGATCGCGACCCTCATTCCCGCCAAACCGGGTGAACCGGGAAAAACCGTCACCGGGGCCGTCCTGCGACCGGCTCCCGCCGAAAACCTCCGGGTGCATGCCGGCACGGGCGTGCAGCGGCGGGGGGACGAATTAGTCGCCGCGGCGACGGGCTTCATCCGCTGGGGGGCGAACTGGGTCGAAATCCTTTTCCCCGGAGCCCGGGCATGGGAGGTCGCGCTGTCGGCGGACAAGGCGGGGTGCCTGCTTTCCCTCGATCCCGGCGCGGCTGGCAAACAACCGTCGGGGGGCGAAATCATCGCGGCGGCGAAAGCCCTGGGCTCCGATCCGTCCACCCTTCTGCCGGAAAGGGAAATCGACGATCTGGTCCTGCGGATTTACCGGGACGGGAAACCCGTCACCGCCGTTCCCGTCAGCACGGCCCGGGACGGATCCGTGGAGCTGAAGGTATCGGACGACAAAATGAAAGCCGTCCTTTCCGTACGCAAGGGCCGGGGGGCGGGCAGACCGCTGTCGCTGCGGGACGTCGGCGCCGCGATCCAGAAGAGCGGCCTGCGAGGTCTTGATCTCGGGAAAATCAAAAAAGACATAACCGAATTCCACCGGAGCGGCGCGACGGAGCTGGAGGACTACGTTCTCGCGGAAGGCAAATCCGCCGCTCCGGGCGCGGACCGGGAGGCCGAATTCAGCGTCGAATTCGTGCCGCCCCCGGCTCTCGGTGAACTCAAAAAGGCCGCCGCGGACCATCCCGCCGGTCTCGCGGACATCGATTCCGTTTCCGCGTTTCCGCCGGACGCCGCCGAAGCGATGGCTTTCGTCGAAAAGGACCAGCAGATTCTGTCCTTCAGCCAGGCGGAGCCGGGGGTTTCCGGGGTGGACGTTTTCGGCCGCATTATAAATCCCCCGCCTAACAGGACGCCGTCGGTGGTCGTCCGGGAAAACGTCGAGAGGCGGCGGGACGTCTTCTTTTCCCGCATCAGGGGAATCCTGGAGCGGCGCGACACCGGGGAAGGCATCGAACTCAGGGTGCGGCCCCACCGGGACGGGGAAATCAAGGTCGGCCTCTCGGCGGACCACATGCAGGGGACCATCGGACTCCGGCCGTCCCAGGGGACGGGGAAGCCCCTGTCCGCCGCCGCCGTCGCCGAGGCCGTCGCGGCGGCGGGCATTGTCCGCGGAATCCGGGACGACATCCTCAGGGAAGCCCTGGAAAAAGCCGGATCGGACGGGCCGGTCGCGAACCTGCCGTTCGCCTTCGGGGTGCCGCCCCGGGACGGGTCGGAGCGGAGCGTCAATTTCCTGATCCACGTGGCCTCCGGCGCCGGGGTCAGCATCAGGAAAGACGGAAGGGCGGACTACAAGAACAGGGACGTCATCACGAATGTGGACGAGGGCACTCTGATAGCGGAAATTCTGCCGCCGGAGACCCAGCCGGAAGACGGCTGGGACATTACCGGAAAAGTCCTGCCCGCGAAGAATGCGGCCGGGAACGACGTTCAGACGGGACGGAACATCCGCCGCGAAGAGCGGGACGGGAAAACGTATCTTCTTGCCGCGAAAAGCGGCCAGCTCGTGGTCGAGGGGACCCTGATCGACATCCAGGACGGTTACGTCGTCAGGGGAAACGTGGACCTGAAAACGGGGAACATACGATTCCACGGTTCGGTTTCGGTCCAGGGCTCCGTCGCCTCGGGCTTCTGCGTTTTCTCGAAGGGGGACATCCGGATCCTGGAAGGCATAGACGCCGCGCTTCTGTCCGCGGAGGGCGCCATCGTCATCGCCCAGGGCATCAAGGGGGGCGGCAAGGCCGTGCTGCGGGCGAAGAAGGGACTGGTCTCGTCCTTCGCCGAGCAGGCGACCATCCTGTCCGTGGGGGACGTGAAACTGAAAAACGGCTGTGTCCGCTGCGCGATAAAATGCAACGGCAAGCTCGAGCTTTCCTCGGAGAAGGGGAACCTGCTCGGCGGCGTGGTCAAGGCCCGGGGAGGTGTCGACGCGGCGAGCATCGGCTCCGAGCGGGGGATCCGGACGGAAATCTCCTTCGGGCAGGATTACGTGATCGGCGACGTCATCGAGCGGGAGGAGAAGGAAATTCTGGCCATGACCCAGGCGTCGCTCAAACTCGACAGGCAGATGCGGGAGTGCGAAAAAAACGGCAACAGGGTCGAACTCGAGCGGCTGCGGGCGGAAAAGCTCGGCAATCTGAAGCGGGTGGAAAAAATGTCCCTCCGGCTCTTTACGCTGCGGGAGCAGTTCGAGGAGCACTTCGACGGGGAAATCCGCGTCCGCGGCACCGTGTATCCGGGAGTTGTCATCGAGAGCCACGGCAGGTATCATGAAATCACCTCGCCGAAAAAGGGCGTCCGGATCGTCTTCAACCGGAAAACGGGCAGCATCGTCGAGGAACCGCTCGATAATAAAGGCCCATAGGAGAAAACGCGATGCCGCTTCTAGCCGTGCCGTATCCTTCCTGGCTGTCGCCGGAAATCATTCCCGGCCTTCCGTTCCGCTGGTACGGACTCATGTACCTCTTCGCGTTCGGGACGACCTATCTTCTGTTCATTTACCAGGTCAGGGAGCGCCGGCTTCCCATTCCGAAGGACGACGTGACGAACCTGTTCTTCTGGACCATCCTGGGGCTCCTCCTCGGGGCGCGGATACTGGCCGCCCTGGTGTACGACACGTCGGGCCGGTATCTCCGGAATCCTCTCCTGATTTTCTGGCCCTTCGACGAACGGATGCGTTTCACCGGTCTCCAGGGCATGAGTTACCACGGGGGCTTCCTCGGCGCGCTGGCGGCCATCGTCATTTTTTGCCGGGCCAGGAGGCTCGACTTTCTCGGGACCGGCGACATGATGGCCGCGGGAATACCCCTGGGCTACACCTTCGGCCGGCTGGGCAACTTCATCAACGGCGAACTCTACGGCCGTGTGACCGCCCTTCCCTGGGGAATGATTTTCCCGCACGCGGAAAGGTTCTCCGCCCGGGAACCCTGGGTCCGGGAGGCCGCGGCCGCAGCGGGCATCGCCGTACCGGGCCCGGACGCGCTGGTCAACCTTCCCCGCCACCCGTCCCAGCTCTACGAGGCGTTTTTCGAGGGGATATTCCTGTGGGCGGTACTGTGGTTTCTCTTCAGGAATCGGAAACTCTTCAGGGGCTTCATGATCGGGGCCTACATCGCCGGTTACGGCCTTGTGCGCTTTTTCATCGAGTACGTCCGCGAACCGGACAGGGACATCGGCTTTCCGATACGGCTGTCCCGCCTGGACAACCCGCCCCACCTCTTCGTGACGCCGTGGAATTTCACCACCGGCCAGATCCTCTGCCTGCTGATGATCCTCGGCGGAACTGCGGCGCTCCTGGTTTTCCGCCGCATGGGACGGGACGCCGCGGCGCCCGCGGAGGGCCGGAACCGGCCGTCCGCGGGCCGGGACGGGCGCAAAATCAGGAAAAAACTGAGGTAGGC
>CAZGUL010000005.1:0-19265 GCA_964529055.1 uncultured Spirochaetaceae bacterium | reverse complement strand
ACCGGCCGTCCGCGGGCCGGGACGGGCGCAAAATCAGGAAAAAACTGAGGTAGGCCGGGGCGGGCGCCGCCCGAGATTGACCGAAATTCGTTTTTACAATAGGATATTCCTCCGAGTAAACCCATGAAAAAAACGAACCTCGAATTCAGGCTCGGTCTCGATGTGGGCTCAACGACCGTAAAGGCCGTGGTGCTGCATCCCGGGACCTCCGACATAGTATATCGCCGCTATACCCGGCACAACGCCCGGCAGACCGAAACGGCCCACGCCGTCCTCTCCGAGATTTTCGCCCTCTTCCCGGGCGCGGCCTTCAAAACCGCCGTCTGCGGTTCCGGCGGCAGAACCATCGCGTCGCTGATCCACGCCTTCTACATACAGGAAGTGGTGGCCAACTCCGTCGCGGTGAAGGCCTTCTATCCCCGGACACGGGTCGCCGTCGAACTGGGCGGGCAGGACGCGAAAATCGTGTTCTTCTACTACGACGAGGCGACGAAACGCCTCGTGGCGTCGGACATGCGGATGAACGGAAGCTGCGCCGGGGGGACCGGCGCCTTCATTGACGAGGTCGCGAGCCTCCTCAAGATACCCGTCGAGGAGTTCGAGGCCGCGGCCGCCCGGGGGACCCGCGTCTACGACATATCCGGCCGCTGCGGCGTGTTCGCCAAGACGGACATCCAGCCCCTCCTGAACCAGGGCGTGTCCCGGGAGGACATCGCCCTGTCGAGTTTCCACGCCATCGCGAAGCAGACCATCGGAGGCCTGGCCCAGGGGCTCGAGCTGCGCCCGCCCATCGTTTTCGAAGGGGGCCCCCTGACCTTCAACCCGACCCTCATCCGGGTTTTCGCCGAACGTCTCGGTCTCCGGCCGGAGGACATCGTGCGGCCGGAAAATCCCGAAATCCTCGTCGCCCACGGGACGGCGCTTTCCGTGGATGCCATGTTCGGCGATTATCCGTCGGAATTCGATCCCGCCCAGGCCCTGTCGGCCCTGGCGACATACAGGGAGCATCTCTCCGTCGAAATACCGGACGCGAAAAAAACCTTCTTCTTCTCCGCGGCGGAACGTGAAGCCTTCCAGGAACGGCACAGGCCCGCCCCGCGTCCCGTGCCCGTACCGGGAAAACCCCTGCGGGCCTACCTGGGAATCGACGCCGGCTCCACGACGACGAAGTTCGTCCTGCTGGACGAAAACGAGAACGTGGTCGACACCTTCTACACCGGCAACGACGGGGAGCCCCTCAGGGTCATCCGCCGCGCCCTTCTGGACCTTCGGGACACCTACCGCCGTCTCGACATCGACCTTGACATCATCGCGGCGGGAACCACCGGCTACGGCGAGGTGCTGTTCGCGAAAGCCCTCGGGGCAGACCACCACACGGTGGAAACCGTCTCCCACGCCGCCGCTGCGCTGAAGTACGTCCCCGGCGCGAGCTTCATCCTGGACATCGGCGGCCAGGACATGAAGGCAATAACCATAGCGAACGACGTCGTCACCGGCATAACCCTGAACGAGGCCTGCTCGGCGGGCTGCGGCTCCTTTCTGGAAAACTTCGCAAAGTCCCTGGGGATACCCGTCGCGGACATCGCGGAGGCGGCCTTCGGCGCCAGGAACCCGGCCGAACTCGGCAGCCGGTGCACGGTCTTCATGAACAGCTGCATCATCACCGAACAGAAGAACGGCAAGCAGCAGGACGACATCATGGCCGGGCTCTGCCGCTCCATCGTCGAGAACGTGTTCACCAAGGTGGTGCGGATCTCCAACTTTTCCGCCCTGGGGGACACGATCGTCGTGCAGGGCGGCACCTTCAAGAACGACGCGGTGCTCCGGGCCCTGGAACAGTACACCGGAAAATCGGTGATCCGGGCGCCGTACCCGGGGGAAATGGGCGCCATCGGCATCGCGCTGCTGACGAAGCGGCGGGTCGAGGAGGAGACCGCCCGGACGGGCGGGTCGTTCGCGTCCCGGTTCATCGGACTGGACGCGATGGAAGGCTTCGACTACGTCCAGGAATCGAAGTCCGTCTGCACCTTCTGCACCAACAACTGCAGCCGCACGCTGATACGGTTCTCCACCGGCGACACCTATGTAACCGGCAACCGCTGCGAACGGGGTGAAATCGTCGGCGACGCCGGGGACGAAAAGGTGCGGGAGGAAATCAGGCGCATAAGCGCGAAGCTCGCGTCCGTTCCGGACCTGATGAAATTCCGGGACGGGCTCCTCTTCCGCGACCACCCCGTCGCCCGGGTGAGTCCGGAAAAGGCGATGACCATCGGAATACCGCGGGCGCTGGAATTCTGGAACAGCATGCCTTTCTGGACCGCCTTCTGGCACGCCCTGGGATTCAGAACGGAAATATCGGTGCGCAGCAGCAGGACCCTCTTCGAGAGGGGGCTTCCGTTCGTGTCGTCCGACACGGTGTGCTTTCCCGCAAAACTCGTGCACGGCCACGTCCGGGACCTGGTGGACCGGAAGGTGGACCGGATCTTCATGCCCATGATAATCCGGATGCCGTCGGAAAACACCGAAACGACCAGCGACCACGTCTGCGCGGTCGTGAAAGGCTATCCCCTGGTGGTGAAGCACAGCGACGACCCGGAGCGGCGGTGGAACACCCCCTTCGACACGCCGATCTTTCACTGGTTCGACATCACGGCCCGGGACAGGCAGATAGCGGACTATATCGGCGGGACCTTCGGCATTCCCGGCGCCATCGTCCGGCAGGCGATCGGGGAGGCCGACAAGGCGCTCGCGTCCTTTCACGAGGAGCTGCGCCGGGAAGGCGCGAAGGTCATCGCGGACGCCGAAAAAAGCGGCGGCTTCGCGGTGGTCCTCGCCGGAAGGCCGTACCACGGCGACCGGCTGGTCAACCACGATCTGTCGGGGCACTTCACCCGGCTGGGGATCCCTGTTCTCACCGTCGATTCCCTGCCGGGGGTCCACGAGGTGGACCTTTCGAAAACCCGGATCGAAATAACGAACAATTTCCACGCCCGGATGCTGTCCGGCGCGATCTACGCCGCCCGCAGCCCCGCCCTGGAATTCGTCCAGATCGTCAGTTTCGGCTGCGGTCACGACGCGATCCTTTCCGACGAGGTGATCAGGCTGATGCGGGACATCGCCGGCAAGGACCCGCTGGTGCTGAAGCTCGACGAGGGCGACGCCGCCGGCCCCCTCGCCCTCCGGGTGAAATCCTTCGTCGAGACGATCCGCACCCGGCGCGGGAAAGGCGGTTCCGGGAGCATCCGGGACCTGGACGAACCGTACCCGGTCAAATTCACCCGGAAGGACTGGAAGCGGAAAACCCTGCTGGTGCCCAACGTGTCCGTCGCGTTCTGCAAGATCGCAACGGCCGCCATCCGCCGCCAGGGGTTCCGGGTTGAGCCTCTTCCCCTGGGCGGCAGGGACGCCATCAAGCTCGGAAAGAAGTACGTCCACAACGACATCTGCTTTCCCGCCCAGATGAACATCGGCGAAGCCCTGGCGGTGCTGGAAAGCGGCCAGTACGATCCGGACGAGGTCGTTCTCGCGCTGGCCAAGTACCAGTGCGACTGCCGTCTCGCCCACTACGCGAGCCTTGCCCGCAAGGCGCTGGACGAGGCCGGGTTCTCCCGGGTGCCCATCGCCACCACGGACACGCTGGACACAAAGAACATGTACCCCGGCTTCACCCTGGGGATCGGCTTCCAGCTCAGGATGCTGTGGGGCATCGTGATGATCGACATCCTGGAAGACCTGCTGCGAAAAATCCGGCCCTACGAGAAGATTCCCGGCGAAACCGACAAGGCCTTCACCGCCGCGGTGGACCGGGTCGCCGCGGGGCTCCAGTCCGGCGTCGGCAGGGCCGTCAGGGAATTCGAGAAGGGCCTGGACGGTCTGTGCCGGGTGGAGTACGACCGCGCCGCCCGCAGGCCCCGGGTCTTCATCATCGGCGAATACCTTCTCAACTACCACCCGGGGTCCAACTTCTACGTGGAAGACTATCTGGAAAAACACAACATGGAAGTGGTGATGCCCCGGATGATCGACGTTTTCCGCCGCGACTATCTCCGGAAGATATCGGAGATGCAGGACTTCCACGTGAAATATCCCTTCGCGGAGAAAATCTCCACCTACGTGGGGGAGGAAATCTTCGATTACGCCATAACAAAGCTCGAAAAAATCGCCGCCCGGCACCCGCTCTACGAACCGTCCACCCGTCTGCCCGCCATCGCAGACGCGACGGACCACGTCATGCACCGCACCTTCACCTCCGGCGAAGGCTGGCTGATCCCCGGCGAAATTCTGCACCATGCCGGGCACGGCGTGCATTCCTTCGTGATCCTCCAGCCCTTCGGCTGCCTGCCGAACCACATCTGCGGCAGGGGCGTCGTCAAGCGGCTCAAGGAAGAGCACCCGAACATCCAGATACTGCCGCTGGACTACGACCCGGACACAAGCTTTGCTAACATCGAGAACCGCCTGCAGATGCTGATCATGAACGCCCGGGAACTGGACAGGCTGGGCACCCGGAAGGCGGATGCCCCGGAAACGGCATCCCTGCCGGACGAAACGACGGCGCGGAAGGACGAAGCGCCCCCCGTCACCGTGGGGCTATAGCCTCCTTCGGCCCAGGGACAGGGCGAGCATGACGGCCGCCGCGAAGCCGGCGGCCGCGGGAAACCAGTCTCCCCAGCGGGTGTACAGAGTCGGATGCCCCCCGCCCGGAACGGGCCGGGCGATCAGAATACCCTCCTCGTAAAAAGGCAGCCTCTTCCCGATCCGGCCCCACGCGTCCGCCTCCATGGTCAGGCCCGAGGCCGTCGCGCGCAGGAGGGGCCGGCGGTTTTCCACAGCCCGGAACAGGGCGTGGACCGCGTGCTGCATCGCCTCCGCGTCGGTGAGGGACCAGTAGTCGTTGGAAAGGTTGATGATGACCTCCGCGCCGCCGCGGACGAACCGCCGGACCAGCCAGGGAAAGACGTCCTCGAAGCAGATCGGCGTGGAAAAGGAGAATTCCGGATGGCGGAACACCGTCGCCTCCGTTCCGGATTCCCAGAAATGCACGTCGAATGCGAGAAGGGTTTCGTAGATCCAGGGCAGGGTTTTCCTGTAGGGAAAATACTCCGTGAAGGGCACCAGCTTGTTTTTGTGGTAGGTGGCGGTCCTTTCCCCCGCCGCGGAGAACAGGACCGCTGCGTTGTAATTGACCCTTTCCTCCCCGCCGTCGGGGCCCGCCCGGAAATCGTAATCGTCGTTGCCCGTCACGAGCCACGCGCCCAGGGATTTCTGGTAGGCGAGAAAATCCCGGACCAGGGCGGCGAGCCCCGACACCGCAGGATCTTCCCTGCTCCACCGCCTGATGTTCGGCACGAAGGCGGTTTCCGACCAGACCACCAGGTCCGGCTTTTCCGGCAGCGCCCGGTCCGTGAGGCGCACCAGGGCATCGAAGGTTTCCCGGTAGTCGTGCTTCCGGGGGTCCGAATTCTGCTGGACCAGAGCGATGCGGGGTCCGTCCGCAGGCCCGCCCTCTTTCGCCGGCGGGTTCGCGATCAGCACCGCCGCCCCGAACAGCAGGGAAACGACGACGAACCCCGCAGCCGCGGCCGCCGCAGCGGATCGCCGGCGTCCTCCGTCCCCCGGCAGAACCAGCTCGGCCGCCGCCGCGTTCACCAGCAGGACCAGGAACGACACCCCCCAAACCCCGGCCAGGGAGGCGATCTGGATGACCGGCGTAAAGGCGTACTGGCTCGCGCCGAGGAGCCCCCAGGGGTAGCCGACGAATCCCGCCGACCGGATGTACTCGAACAGCGTCCACAGGCAGGCGGCGGTGAGGAAGCGGAATTCCCGGCGGACGAAGGCGACCGCCGGCACAAAAACGAGCATGAAGCAGAAATACCAGGCCAGCTGGATCAGGATGATGATCTGCAGGGACACCAGGCTGAAGGTGCCGAGCCAGTAGTTCACCAGGGTGGAGGTCACCGCGCCGTACAGGGTGCCGTAAAAAATCCCCCGGCCTTTTCCCGCCCCGTACAGGACCGTCAGCAGGGGGACGAGGCAGACCCAGCCGAGAAACCCGAAACCGCCGACGGAAACAAAGGACGGGAATGCCAGGGTCGTCGCGGCGGCAGCCAGAAGAACGCGGGGCAGGAACCACTTCTCCGCCGCGGCGCGCGGCCGCCCCAGCCTTTGGGCTCCGTACACCCCCAGGTCAAGAAGCAGGAAAGGCGCGTAACGGGCCGCGGCCGCCGCCCTTTCCGCCGTCGTGTTCAGGGCGAGCCGGAGATTCCCGCCGCTCCTCACGAAGCGCTGGACATAGTCCAGGTTCGCGTTGGATGCGAAGATGTATGTGAAAAGGAACAGCAGGAACGCGTACGCGAAAAGGAGTTCCGGCCCGAAGAAAGGCCTGTCCTGAGGCGCCGCGCTCCGTCCCCGGCGAAGAAGGAGAAAGGCGCCGTAGAGGCCGTGAAGCGCGACGAGCCCCCAATAAGGCAGCTGCGCGGCCGAAAAGGGCCCCAGGGACAGGGGCGGCACGATGAAGGGGGCTGCCGCCGACCATGCGGCGACTGCCGCGTACAATGCAGCGGGGATCGGATACATGAAACGCATTATACCCCGAAATGCATGCCCCTTGACGCGGGTGGAAGCCTTCCGTATCATGAAAAAGTCATGAGGCAAACCGAGTCCGCCAAGCTCAAGCAGATCATAGCCCTCGATTCGGAACTTCACAAAATACAGGACCTGGACATCCTCCTGGAACGCATTCTCTATGAGGCGAGAAAGGTCGTTCACGCCGACGCCGGATCGATCTACATCAAGGAGGACGACAAGCTCGTCATCCACTACGCGCAGAACGACACGAAGCAGAAAACCCTTCCGCCGGGGCAGAAGCTGATCTACAAAGTTTTCAAGGTGGACATCAACAAGAAGACCATTTCCGGCTACGTCGCCGCCACCGGCGATGCGGTCAACATTCCGGACGTTTATGCCATACCCCCGGACGCGCCGTACAGCTTCGATCCCAGCTACGACCGCATTTCCGGCTACCGGACGAAGTCCAACCTGACGGTGCCGATCCGGACCAACATGGGCGAGGTCCTGGGGGTCCTGCAGATCCTGAACGCCCTGGACTCCGCGGGGAACGTCGTCCCCTTCTCGCAGGACGACCAGCTGATGGTTTCCCACTTCGCCACCAACGCGACGGTGGCCCTCCAGCGGGCCCAGATGACCCGCGCGATCCTGCTGCGGATGATCCGCATGGCGGAACTCCGTGACCCGAAGGAAACCGGGCCGCACGTCAACCGGGTCGCCGGATACGCCGTGGAAATCTACGAAAGATGGGCCAACAGGCGGGGCCTGCCGGCCCGCCAGATCGAGCGCACCCGGGACAACCTCAGGATGGCGGCCATGCTCCACGATGTGGGGAAGGTCGCGATTTCCGATCTCATCCTGAAAAAACCCGCGCGGTTCACGCCGGACGAATACACCATCATGAAGTCCCACACGACCATGGGCGCCCGGCTTTTCATCGACAAGCAGTCGGACTTCGACGAAATCGCCCAGCTCGTCGCCCTGTCGCATCACGAGAACTGGGACGGTTCGGGGTATCCCGGCCTGGTGGACATCGAAACCGGAGATCCCGTCGAAACAAAGGAGGACGGCTCCGCCCGCGGCCGGCGGGGTGAGGAGATCCCCCTTTTCGGCCGCATCGTGTCCATCGCGGACGTCTACGACGCACTGTGTTCCAACAGGGTGTACAAGGAAGCCTGGACCGAGGAAAAAGTCCTGGCGGAGATCCGCGGCATGGCGGGTGTCAAATTCGATCCCGAACTCGTGGACGTTTTTTTCGAGGTCCTGCCGAACATACAGACGGTGGCCGGCAAGTATCCGGACCCGGACGGGTCCTGCATCCCGGAGGCGGTCAAATGAAAAAGCCGGCGACCCGGACCTTCGGCATCCTGACCTCCGGCGGCGACTGTCCCGGACTCAACGCCGCGATCCGCGGCGTCGCGAAGGCCGCCCATGAAAAATACGCGATGAGCATCATCGGCATCTCGGAAGGTTACCGGGGACTCATCTCGGGGGACGCCCGGCTCCTGAAGCCCGGCGACTTCAGCGGGATACTGACCCAGGGCGGAACGATCCTGGGGACCTCGCGGGAAAAGCCCTTCAAGGAAGAAGACAATCTCCGCGATTCGGAAATGGGAAGAAAAAAGTCCGAGGCGATCATAGAAAATTACAGAAAACTGCAACTTGACTGCCTCGTCGTCCTCGGGGGAAACGGCACCCACAAAACGGCCAACCTCCTGAAACAGGCCGGCCTCAACGTCATCGGCCTGCCGAAGACCATCGACAACGACATCTGGGGAACCGATGTGACCTTCGGGTTTCACAGCGCGGTGGACATTGCGACCGAGGCGATAGACCGGCTGCATTCCACCGCCCACTCCCACAACCGGGTGATGGTCATCGAGCTCATGGGTCACAAGGCCGGCTGGCTTTCCCTGTATTCCGGCATATCCGGCGGCGGGGACGTCATCCTCATTCCGGAAATCCCCTACTCCGTCGACTCCATTTCCCGTCATCTGCTGAAGCGGGCGAGCCAGGGAAAAACCTTTTCCATCATCGTCGTCGCGGAGGGGGCCGTTTCCCGGGATGAGGCTTCGCTTTCGAAAAACGACCGCAAGAAAATCAAAAAGAACGCGGAATACTATACGAAGGGGTACGAAATCGCCCAGGCCATCGGGAACGCCTCGGGCATGGAAACCCGGCTGACCGTTCTGGGCTATCAGCAGCGGGGGGGGACCCCGTCACCGTACGACAGGCTCCTGGCCACGATGTTCGGCACCGCGGCGGCGGACCTCCTTTACCGGGGCGACTACGGAAAGATGGTGGCCCTGGAGGGTACAAACATCACGACCCGGCCCCTGGAGGAGATCGCCGGAAAACTGAAGCAGGTTCCCGCCGGCCATCACCTCATCGAAACGGCCCGGAGCGTCGGGACCTGTTTCGGCGACGATTGAAAAGCCGTAGCAAAAACAGAATTTTCATGTATGATAAAGTAGACGTTTCTCTGAAAGAAAAAGAAAACCCACGTCCGGTGAAGCAACAATTCTTTTCAAAGTTGTAAGTTAGCGTCGGCCGACCGGACGAGACGCGATGGCATGTTTCTTGCAAGATATACGTATGCCCACATTCGCGCTCGTCCAGAACATCGTCCGGACGCAGATCGACAGATCGGAAATTCGCACCGAAATCCTCCGCAAATCGATCCACATGATGATCGCGCTGGTTCCGCTCATCGCCGCCCTCGCCGGCCGCGGGCCGACTCTGGCGCTTCTGGCCTGCGGGGTGCTTTTCTATACTTATACTGAAGTTGAACGCTTCCGGGGAAGGACGGTTCCCTTCATCACCCGGATCACCCGGGCCGCCGCCCGCGATTCCGACAACCAGGGCCGGATGATTCTCGGGCCCGTAACGCTCGGGATAGGCGCGATGGTTTCCCTGCTCCTGTACCCCGAACCCGCCGCGGTCATCGCCATCTACTCGCTCGCCTTCGGCGACGCCATTTCCAGCATAGTCGGCAAGACTCTGGGCCGCGTCCGGCTGCCCCTGCTCCAGGGGAAAAGCCTGGAAGGCAGCCTGGCCTGTTTCGTCGTGGTTTTCTTCGCGTCCCTGCGGATCATCGATTCAGCATCGGCCGCGGGACTCATCGCCCTCACCGCGACCGTTCTGGAAGCGGTTCCCGTCAGGGATATGGACAACATTCTGATGCCGGTGGGCACCGGTTTTGTCGCGGGACTGTTCCTCGTTTAAATCCGCTAAATCCACAGGTGCTTCGCGTAGCTGTTTCTGCTGAACAGAATCGATCCCCCCACGAGAAGAACGCTGCCGGTCATGATGAACAGCGGTGACGACAGAAAAAAGAGCAGTTCCCTCCCGAGAATGACCATGACCGCGGCCCCCAGGATGCTGCGCTGCTCCGCGGTGCCGGACAGGAACGCGGAGCGTCCGAAACTGAACAGGGTGAGGATTTCAAGGCCGAAACGGACAAGCAGGATGAATTCCTCGCCGCTCACCCGGTACAGCAGATTGGCATGGAATACCGTCGAGTCGATGGGCAGCGTGTACGCCAGGGAAAACGAGAAGGCGAGAATAATCCCGAGAATCGTTCCCATTTTCTGGTAGTGCGAGTCTCCCGAAAACAGACTGCTGGCGAAAAGGGACAGAAGGCCGAGGAAATACCCGAAATACGCGACCCGCGTGACGATCGTCCCGTAATAGGGGGCCGCATGGAACGCGATGAAAACGAGATTCAGGATCTTCAGGGCGTCGAAGGAGAGGGACACGATGAAGGCGAGAAAAAAGAAGATTTCCAGCGACGCCGTGCGCCGGAAAAGCCTCCGGAAACCGAAACCTCCCACAACGGAAAAGAGGGCGGTCATCCCGACGCCGCTGAGCGTCCAGATCATCGAGGCCGTCAGCGCGGCCCCCGGTGCTCCGTCGGCGTTTTGCGCCACGGATACGATACCCGCGCAGAACACAAGAAAGAAAATCAGCCCCAGGACCGCCCCGGAGGTCAGGAATATTTTCCGTAAAGCGAGCGTCATGGGATTATTATCGACAAAAAACGCTTGAGAATCTCCATTATTTATCGATATTCATAGGTAGAGATGGGAGGATAATCCATGAAAGTCCGTTCAGCCGTCTGCGCTGTTTTCGTATTTCTGTCCGCCGCCGTTTTCGCCGGCGCCGGTGACGTGGCCTCCTTCGTAAACCTCGGGTTTTCCGACGATTCCGCGTACTTCATGTTCGGTTTCCACGGGGCCGAGGCCGACACCGGAAAGCCGTTCGCCGAAATTTTCACCGTGGACGTCAAGGCCAATCGTTTCGTTTCCGGCGGGGCGAAAAAGGCCGTCTACCCCGATATCCTCAAGCCCGGACAGGGGTCGGAAGGAGCCTTCTTCACCCTCCTCGAGGAGAACGGCCCGCTGACCCGGAAGTCTTCGATCAACCACCTGAAGCAGGGGCGCCTGCTGTACATCCTGGTCAACGGCGACGAATCGAAGGAATCCCTCGAGTTCCGGGACTTCAACACCGGCAGCCGGTACAAGGTCCGGCTCATCCAGAACGCCCGGGGCGTGGGAGCCGACGCGAAGGCGGCCTTCCACATCGAATTCGAAACCACGCTGAAGGACGGGCGGACCAGAACCTATTCCGTCGGCCTGCCGGGGCATTACCGGGAAAACGTTCTCGCGTATCGCATCAAGCAGGTCATCCTCTCCCCCGACGAGCGGCATCTGGTTTTCATCGTCGAGAAGGACCATTTCGCGCGGGGCGGAAAATCGGTCCGCTACATGGCGGAGACCGTAAAACTCTTCTGATTACCGCCCTGTCCGATCCCCGCCTCGCCTTGACAGAGAAATCCCGGCGATTTACAATCAGCCCGATTTCCAATCCATACAGCGAGGAACCATGGCTGAGAAAATAACCCCGAGAAGTGAAAACTATTCGGAATGGTATATCAATGTCGTCATCGAGGCGAAACTCGCCGACTACAGCCCCGTAAAGGGCTGCATGGTCATACGGCCCCGGGGCTACGCCCTCTGGGAGCGGATCCAGGCGGCGCTGGACCGGATGTTCAAGGAAACGGGCCACCAGAACGCCTATTTTCCCCTTCTCATTCCCGAAAGCTTCATCAAGAAGGAAGCCGAACACGTCGAGGGCTTCTCCCCCGAGCTCGCCGTCGTCACCCACGCCGGCGGGGAGGAACTCGAGGAGCCCCTGGTGATCCGGCCCACGTCGGAAACGATTATCTGGAGCATGTACAAGAAGTGGATCCAGTCCTACCGGGATCTGCCTCTGCTTATCAACCAGTGGGCCAACGTATTACGGTGGGAAAAGAGGACCCGGCTTTTTCTGCGGACCACCGAATTCCTGTGGCAGGAAGGGCACACCGCCCATGCCACCCCGGAGGAGGCCCAGGAGGAAACGCTGAAAATGCTCGACGTGTACCGGCGTTTCGCGGAAGAGTACATGGCCCTCCCGGTGCTCACCGGCATCAAGAGCCAGTCGGAGAAGTTCGCCGGCGCGGTTAACACCTACGCCATCGAGGCGATGATGCAGGACCGGAAGGCCCTGCAGGCGGGAACATCCCACAATCTGGGACAGAACTTCGCGAAGGCCTTCGACGTGACGTTCCAGGACAAGGACGGCAACCTTTCCCTCGTGTGGGCCACATCCTGGGGAGTCTCCACCCGCCTCATCGGCGCGGTCATCATGGCCCACTCCGACGACAAAGGCCTCGTTCTTCCCCCCCGCATCGCGCCCACCCAGGCGGTGGTCATCCCGATATTCAAGAACCAGAACAAGACCGAGGTCCTGGCCTACGCGGAGAAGCTCCGCGACTCCCTGAAGGACCGCTTCCGGGTGGAATACGACCCGGACGACAACAAGTCCCCGGGATGGAAGTTCGCCCAGTGGGAGCTCCTCGGGGTTCCGGTCCGGATCGAAGCCGGGCCCAAGGACATGGAGGCCGGCAAGGCGGTGCTGGTGCGCCGCGACACGGGGGAAAAAATTCCCGTTCCCGTCGCGGAGGTGCCCGGCAAGGTCGCGGAGCTGCTGGAGGACATCCAGACCTCCCTGTACCGCAGGGCCCTGGAGTTCCGGATAAAAAACACGGCGGAGATATCCTCGTACGACGAATTCAGATCCTTCTTCGAAGCCGACGGAGGTTTCGCGGAATCCGGCTGGTGCGGCGACGCCGCGTGCGAGGCGAAGATCAAGGAGGACACCAGAGCCACGATCCGGGTCCTGCCTTTCGACAGCGAAAAACGGGCGTCCGGGGCCTGCGTTGCCTGCGGCAAGCCCGCGAAACATCTCGCCGTTTTCGCGAAAAGCTACTGAGATCGTGATATAATCGATACAGAATGACGCGTTCCACAGGGCGAAAACTCTTGATTTCCGCGGTCATCGCGTTCCTCATCGCTTCGGCGGTGTCCGCCCAGGAAGCGAAATCCCGTTTTCAGGGGGTCGAACTGTTCCGCGACACCCTGTGGCTCGGGAACTCGGACAGCGACAGCGCCCCCAGCCCCGTTCTCGGCGTCTGGGGAGCGGCCGCCGGGTTCAGAATGTCGGACAACCTGTTTTTTCTGCCGGAAATCGGCTTCTACGGACTGGATTATTTCTACCGGGACGGGAAGGCCCTTCCGGCGGAAATCGAATACGCCGACGCCGTCGGAACCCTCGTCGTGCTGCTGGACGCCGTTCTGGCCTGGAACTTTCCCCTCCGGGACGAAAGGCTGGCCGTCAAGGCGGGAACGGGACCGGCGCTTTCCTTCAAGATCCCCGTCGTTCCCCACGGAGACGCCCCCACCGGAGAGGTGGTTTCGTACTTCCTTCAGAACCTCCGTTTCCTGCACTGGGAAATCAAGGGGGTTTTTGAGTGGGACATCTCGAAATCGCTGGGCCTTTCGGTCCGGCTCCGGACCCTCCTTCCCGTGTACCGCCTGTGGGACGGCGAAGGGGCGCCTTTCTACGACGGCCTCCTGGCCGGCGCGGGAATCGGGCTCCGGATAAGAGCGTAGCTAGATCATCTCCTGGTTTTCCACGTCCCGGGTCATCTTCACATTGTCGGACACCAGGGCCGCCACGAAAGCGGCGGATACGGCGTCGAGAAACGCCCCGAGACTGATCAGAACCGGGGCAATGGGCTTCAGGATCAGGAAACCTTCCTCCATTCCCCGGCCGTACAGCGAGGAAAGGACGGCGATCCCCACCAGCGTGCCCGCCCCCGGGACGGCCCCCAGCAGGAAGGATATCCCGAAACTTGCCATGATGACCCACAGGACCTGGGCGAGCCCTATCTCCAGGCTGGAGTAGGAACGCAGAATGACGATGAAGGACACCGCCGTCACCATCGCGCTGCCGCCGCGGCCGAAAAGGACGGCGAAGGGATAGGCCACCGCTCCCACGCGGCGCGGCACCCCGAGGGATTCGCGGCCGTGACGGACAAGCAGCCCCAGGCTGAAGTAAACGTCGCCGGACAGAAAAGCCGCCAGGGCGGGACCCAGCTGGGCGTACATCCAGCGGAACGGGGGCTTCTTTCCCCCGATGAAATACAGGATGAGCGGGAAAAAAACGAAGGCCACGAAGAGCGAGAACAGGCCGAGGACAAGGAAAAGCTCGACGAAGAGGCCGATTTCCGTGATCCGCTTCAGATTGATGACCAGGGAACCCGCCAGCGCGATGCAGCCGATGAAAATGAACTCGGTGATGAAGCTGTTCATGTGATAGAACACCCGGGACAGGGAATCCGCGATCTCCACCAGCGGGCGGCTGATCTGCCGGTCGAATGTGAGGTTGAGTCCCAGAAAGACGGCGAAAAACAGAAGCGGCAGCAGAAAGTCCCCGGAGGTCACGAACAGCGAGAACAGGTTTTCCGGAAACACCCGGTACAGGAGGCCGCCCGCATCCGGGGTCTCGATGGGGATCTGGTTCTCGATGATGATGGGGATCCTGCCGGGCGAAAGCAGGGAAATGAGGACGATGCCGACGACGATCATGCCCAGGCTGGCCGCGGCGGAGTACAGCAGACTCCTGGCGTGCACCAGGAGCAGCTTTCTCTCCATCCGGAGTTCGTACGCCGTGACGGTGAGTCCGAAAAACAGGAGCGGAAGCAGGGAATACCGGCCGATCCTGACGGCCAGGCCGGAAAAATACCCGAAAGCCTTGTACGTTTCGCCTGCATATTCCGGCAGGTACAGGCCGAGACCGGCCCCGATGATTCCGCCGATGAGAAGCTTCAGCCAGATTTTCATGATCATTTTCTCCCGAAAGAAAGCAGACTGGTCAATCCGGTGTACTTCAGCCATTTCCCCGCCGTCTTGTCGGGACGATCGGAAAAACCCAGAATGTACCGGCGGAATTCCCCGGCTTCCGGGACGGCGGAATAAAAACCGCGGATGACGACCGGCTCGTTGCGGTACTGGGCAAACAGCGCCGCCGCGAGGGCCCGAAAAGCCCCGCCCGCGGCCGCCTGCAGCGGCGACAGCACGGGGAGCCCGCCGTCGTAGCTGACGAAAGTCAGGACGCCGGAACCCTGCTTCTGGAACAGCCCGAGGATTTCCCGCAGGAAAAAGGCGTATCCCTTGATTTTCTCGTCCACCGCCCGCTCGATATCGGCGGAGGACAATTCGTGAAACGCGCCGTCCTCCCCCTCGGGGGCGTATACCGCCGCGGCTTCGTCGATGCGCTCGAAGGCGTTGAGGGTTTCCAGAACGAGGCTGCGGGCCGAAAGGGGCGAGCGGGCGTTCCATTGCACGTACCTGAGGTTCTGCCGCCAGTCCTGCTCGAGGGGGGGGTGTTCCGCGCCGGGCCCCAGCGACGCGGCGACCCGGTCGCCCCGGGTGAGAAGGTCCTGAACCAGACCCGTGCCGAAAGCGCCCTCAGATCCGGCGATGAGCAGAGTTTTCCCCATGGCAGGTATACTACCGCATACCCCTTCGCTTGACAACCACCGGCGCAATTCATATTGTTAACCTTGGACCGTCATGAAATCCTCCGATTCGCTGAAAGATCTTCGTCATGAAATTCGCAGCCGGCTTCACCATGTGGCGGGTTACGGCGAGATTCTGAAGGAAGACTCCCGGGAATCCGCCGCCGACATCGACCTGAAACCCTTTTTCGAGCTGCTGAAAAGCCGGTGCGACCTCATCCGGAACGAACTCGAAGTCCTCAAACACATTTCCCTCACCGCCGCGCGGGATAAAATATCCCGGGGCGTTCTCGACATTTACGACGCTTCCCGGGACCTTCTGGGCACGGTGGCGGGGAACGGAAAAAACTATCTGAAGGACGATCTCGAAGGACTTCTCGCCTCCGCCGACAGCCTGCTGGATTACGTGAAGGAGAGCTTCGCCCGGCTCATTCTGCCGGACACGCCCGCCGCGGCCGCTTCCCGGCGGCGGAAAAACTCCGTCACCGGGACCCGCAGGCCGGGACGGATCCTCATCGTGGACGACAGTGAAATGGACAGGGACATCCTGTCCCGGCATCTGGAACGGCAGGGACACGCGGTCCGTGAAGCGTCCTCGGGGACCGCCGCCCTGGATATCCTCGCCCGGGCGGAAACGGACCTCGTCCTGCTGGATCTGATGATGCCCGGATTCAACGGTTTCCAGCTGCTGAAAACGCTGAAGGAGGACCCCGCCCTGGAGGAAATCCCCGTCATCATGCTTTCCGCCGTCGAGGACCCCGAATCCATTGCCCGCTGCCTGGAACTCGGCGCCGAGGATTTCATTTCGAAAACCTTCGATCCCATCCTGCTGAAGGCCCGGGTGGAAACGACGCTGGAGAAGAAATTCCTCCGGGACCAGGAACGGATTTACGTGGAGGCCCTTCTCGAAAGCAGGACGAAGCTGCTGCACGAGCTGGCCGAAGCGGCCCTGTACGTCAGACACCTCCTGCCGGAACCGATGACCGAACCGATCTTCGTCGACTGGCGCTACCATCCCAGCGCCCAGCTCGGCGGCGATTCGTTCGGCTACCATTTCCTCGACGAGAGCACCCTGGCGTTCTATCTCCTGGATGTGAGCGGTCACGGCATCGGGGCATCGCTGCTGTCGGTGAGCGTTCTGAACATCCTGCGGCACCACGCCGTTGCGGACGCGGACTTCCGGGAACCCGCTTCGGTTTTGGCCTCCCTTAACCGCAGGTTCCGGATGGAGGACCAGAACAACATGTATTTCACCCTCTGGTACGGGGTTTACGACCGGAGTTCACGGTCCCTGCGCTACGCGTCCGCCGGGTCCCCTCCGGCGGTCCTGGTGGAAACCGACGGGACGGCGGAACTCCTCTCGACGGGCGGAACGGCCGTCGGCATCGACGAGGACGCGGAATATGAAACGCGGGAATACGACGGCCCCCGGGGCCGGCTTTTCCTTTTCAGCGACGGGACCTACGAAATCCGGAAAAAAGGCGGCGGCGTCCTTTCCGTCGAGGATTTCTACGATTTCCTCGTCAACTCCGCCCGCGACAGGAGCCGCGGCCTTGATTCCATCATCGCCGGTCTCAGGGCGCTGACGCCGGCGGGGGAATTCGAGGACGATCTGTCACTGATCGAGATCCGGTTTCCCTAGGGAGGCGTCGGGGTCCAGGACCTCGAAAAGCTCCTCCAGCCGGTAACCCGACGGCTCCACCGCGGCGATCCAGCGGCCGGCGAGCGCGATTTCCTCACAGTCCCGCAGCCGTTTCCTGTCCGCGCCGTCCTTCGCGGGGATTTTCCGGGTCAGCGCCGCGGCGGTCATCCACCACACCAGCGAGAAGAAACCCTCCCGGTTGAAGTAAAGAACATCCTGGTACCTGTTGACCCCCGCGCACGCCGCGGCGTCCTGGTCGGCGAACAGGCTCTCCAGCGCCACCCGGGCACGGACCGGGGGATCGTCGAATTTCCTTATCGTGTCGAACCAGTCTTCCCGGGTTATCAGAACCCTGAGGAGAAGCCGGAGCCGTTCCGAGTATTCCGCCGCGCCGGAGCGGCCCAGGAACTTGGCGGCTTCCCTGTCCAGGGCGAGGTCTTCCACCAGCCGGGCCGCGGTTTCGGGGCGGCTTTTTCCCTTCTCCTCCGGACCGAAACCGAGCCCACGGAGAATGATCCAGCAGAAAGCGAGCTCCCGCGCTGCGGGGATCCCCGGTCCCTGGCCGGTCATGAAGTCCCAGCCCCGCTCCTTCTCCGTGTCGGCGGCTTCCGCCTTCACCGCGCGTTTGCGCCGCGGTTTTTCCGGTCCGGCCTTTTCCGCGGCCGGCGTTATGCCGGCGCCGAGTCCGCGGAATACCCGGGAAACCGCGTCCAATCCCCCGAGGACGGCCTCGACGCCTTCCTCGACGTCAGCCTCCCCGCCATGAAAGGTCCGGGCCCGGTGCAGAAAAACCCGGCAGGCGTCCCGGAACCCCTCCGTCTCCGCCGGGGCGGCTGCCTCTTCCCCGCCGAAAAGGCTTTCCCGCAGTTTCGGGTACCATTCGTCCACGAGGGGCCTGAAGGCAGCGTAGACCGGGCTGAAAACCATTTCCCGCAGCGCCTCCTCGATGCTCGCGGCGCCGGCCCCGTTCAGCGATTCCGCGAGGCGCCGGTACGTCCCGGAATGGTCGTCCAGGACTTCGTAGATGTCCAGGTATACCTGGGATTCGTACCCCCGCAGGTTCACGAACAGGCCCTTTTCATGAATTTCCCTGCAGGAGCGGATGAACCAGAGGTTCGACCTCTGCTCCCGCAGAACGCAAAACCAGCCGTCATCCGGATGGATGTCCAGTCCCTGTACCAGGGACCTCTGGACGAGGGTCTTGTCTCCCGCCGGAGTTTTCTCGGCGAAGGCGGAGGACATCCGTATCCAGCCCCAGGCGGAGGAATAGGAGTTGTTGTACAGGACCAGGGCCCTTTCCCCGCCGATCCTGTTGGAGTAGGCGAACACGTTCTCGTTGACGCCGCCCGAGTCCCCGTACAGGTCGTACAGGAGGAAGTTGTCGACCTCGGCGAAGAGGTACCGCTTCTTGACCAGCGGAAAGATCTCCCGGTCGTGGCGCGCCACCAGACCCGCGTCGGGCGCCTCATCCCGGTAGGCCCGCCGGAATTCCATGCCGTATTTTTCCCGGAAACCCTCGATCTGGCCGTGGCCGAACATCGGCAGCCCCGGCATCGTGACCATCAGGGTGCAGACGCCGAAATACTTGTCCCCGTCCCCGAACTGGGCGATGGCCGTCTCCTCGTCCGGGTTGTTCATGAAATTGACGTGCCGCTTCAGGATGTTCCGGTCGAACTCCTGGGTGTTCTTTATCGTGGCCCGGTACTTGTCGTTCTCCTCCATCTTGAGCATGTTCATGAAGGCGCTGTTGTACACCCGGTGCATTCCCAGGGTCCGCACGAAGTAGCCTTCCATCATCCAGAAGGCCTCCGCGAGAAGAAGGGTGTCCGGGCATTCCGCCGCGGCCCTGTCCACCACCTCCCGCCAGAATTCCGTCGGGAAAAGCCGGTTGAACTCATCCCGGGACAGCCCCCTCTCGGCGCGGGAGGGGATGTCGCCGCCGGAGCCGGGCTCGGGGTACCAGAGCCGCTGGTAGTGCCGCTTCGCAAGGGTCATGGCCGCGTCGAAACGGATGATCGGGAAGTTTCGCGCCACGTGGAGGATGGTCTGGATGACCGCCTCCCGCGTTTCCTGCATCAGAAAGTTGAGCTGGGCCGTGTCGTTCCACGGCATGTGGGTGCCGTCGTTGCCGTGGTAGATGTAGCGGGTGTC
>CAZGUL010000004.1:0-23445 GCA_964529055.1 uncultured Spirochaetaceae bacterium | reverse complement strand
GAATGCTTTCGAGCGGTCCCTAAAGAAATTGGGGCTCGATTACCTCGATTTGTACCTTATCCATCAGCCCTACGGAGACATTTTCGGCGCCTGGCGGGCGATGGAGGAACTGCGCCGGGAAGGCAGGATTCGGGCGATCGGCGTCAGCAATTTTCCGGACTACCGGGTGATGGACCTTATCGTAAATTCGGGGGTAAAGCCCGCCGTCAACCAGGTCGAGACCCATCCGTTCAATCAGCAGCTCGGTACTTCGGAATTCCTCAAGGCAAACGGGGTTCATATCGAATCCTGGGGACCCTTCGCCGAAGGAAGGAACAACCTGTTCACCAACGAAACGCTGGTTTCGATCGCCGCAAACCACGGAAAGTCCGCTGCCCAGGTCGTCCTGCGCTGGCTGACCCAGCGGGGCGTCGTGGCGATTCCGAAGTCGGTGAATCCCGACCGCATCGCCCGGAATTTCGACATCTTTGATTTTACGCTGACCCGCAAGGAAATGGATGCGATCAAGGAACTCGACCAGGCAAAGAGCCTCTTTTTCAGCCACCAGGATCCCGCGATGGTCAAGTTTTTGTCCGAACGGAAAATTGATTAAGAAGGAGCGGCCGCATGCAAAGGGAAAAGGTCACAAATAACTGTTTGGCATTCTGTATGGTGTTTTTTTTCGCTGCATGCGGAAGCTCCGCGGAGTCTTCTCAAGAGGCGGCGAAAGTGGGGGGCGGAAAGGCGACGAAGAAGACTGAACAGACCGCATTTACCGTCCATACGAAGATCTCGGACGTCATTTCCGATCCTGCCTTCGGCGGCTACGGGAGACTTCTCTTCCCTGCGGATACAGGCTACTACAGCGGCGATACGCTGGGAAATCTCTCTCTGACTTGGTACGGGAACACCAATCCGAAACGAACGGTGGAAATAGCGAACCTCATGAAAGACCGCGCGGCGGCCGGAGACACCGTGTTCTACGATATTTATTCCGGCGAAGAAAAAATTCGTGACTCCGCTAAAAGGGATACGGGACTGTTTTTCTTTCGGGGGAATAAAGGCGCGAAAACCGCCATCGTGAACGCGGGCGGCGGGTTCGTTTTTGTCGGCGCGATGCAGGACAGTTTTCCGCATGCGCTTGAGCTCAGCAAGAAAGGGTACAATGCCTTTGCCCTGATTTATCGCCCCGGGGCCAGGACTGCCTGCGAAGATCTGGCAAGTGCGATTGCTTTCCTGCATAAGAACGCGGCCGAGCTCGAAATCGATATGAAGGACTATTCTCTCTGGGGCGGATCGGCGGGGGCCCGGATGGCGGCCTGGCTGGGCAGCCACGGAACGGAAAGCTACGGAGAGGACGCCTATCCGCGTCCGGCGGCGGTCGTCATGCAGTATACAGGTCTCACCGAGGTGACGGGCACTGAGCCGCCGACCTATGCCTGCGTCGGCACCGATGATGGGATCGCATCTTACAGAACGATGCAGAATCGCATTGATCGCATCAAGGCGAATGGCACCACGGCGGAAATAGAGATTTTCCAAGGACTTCCCCACGGTTTCGGAATCGGCGAGGGAACCGGCGCCGAAGGCTGGCTCGATCGCGCGGCCGCCTTCTGGGAGAAAGCGATGTGAGATTTCATTGGAATGGAAACTGTAAAAGGGAGAGTAGTCTCCCCAGGAATATGAATCAAGGAAGGACGATGATGAAACGATTACTAATGCTCTGCTTCCCGCTTCTTATGCTGTCTTCTTTTTCGGCGTACGGCGCCGATAACCCGGCCGCGCGAATCCTGGTCGCCTACTTCACCATGCCGGAAAGTGCCGGTGTGGACGCCGTAGCAGGAGCGAGCCGCGTTGTCGCGGACGGCAAAGTGTACGGCAATACCCGGTGGGTCGCGGAAAGAATTCTGGAAGCGACGGGCGGCTCCCGCTTCGTGATCGAGACGGCACAGAAATATCCGGCCCAACACGACGCGCTGGTGAAGCGTGGCGAGGACGAAAAGAAGCGGAACGCCCGCCCCAAACTGGCGGCCCGCATCGAAAACCTGGATGCGTACGATGTTGTCTTCATCGGCTATCCGGTCTGGTGGACCGATCTGCCGATGCCCCTCTACAGTTTTTTCGAGGATCACGATTTCAGCGGCAAGACGATCATTCCCTTCTCCACCCACGGGGGAAGCGGTTTCGCCGGTACGATCGCGACCATCGCGGCACTTGAGCCCAAGGCCGCGGTGGTAAGGAATGGTTTTACCGTTTCCCGGAATGTCGTTGCGAGATCCGGCCGCGATATCGCGGCATGGGTCCGTGGATTGAATCTGAAATAGTCAACTGGCGGCCCTAAAAACTATATACCGCCCCCACCGTGCAGCCGATGCCGCCCGTGCGGTCCCAGCCGAAGAGGTCCGACTCCTCCCCCGCCATGCCGGACAGGAAAAGGAGAAGGCTGAAGCCCTGGTAGGGTTTCCAGGTGAGGCCGCCGCTCACGAAGGCGGAGCGATCCGCCGGGGAGACGACGCTCCGGAGGACCCAGCCGACGGACGGGGACGGGGTAAAGACGATTTCAGGAAAGAGCAGGATCCCCCGGGCCGCCCAGTCCGGGGAAACGGTACTCTCGGAGTCGGCCTCCCGCCACGGGCTGTCGGGCCGGACGAGGGCTTCCAAGCGCAGGGTCAGGGTCCCGAGCTCCGGCGAACCTGAGATGTGGAAGAGGCCCGCGCTGATTTCCAGGCCCTGGCGGAGGTCGGCGGCGTCGGGGCCGAAGGCGGGCAGGCGGGCGGCCGCCGCGGCATACCAGTCCAGAAGAAAGTGTCCCTGCAGGCTGACGTACGGGTTGTGTTCCGCCTCCGTCCCCCGGTAGAGATACCCTGCCTCCCATACGGTGCCGAGCCATTTCGCCTGCAGGCGGCCGCCCGCCGAGGTTTTTTCCGCGTCCGCGGCATCCCGGTCCGGGCCGCCTGATGCGTCGCCGAAAACGTAGGCCGGCGGAAGGACGAGGGGTTCGAAAAACGCGTACCGGCCCAGGGGAAAGTAGGCGGACAGGAGCCACCGGGTCTCGTCCCGGAGGACGTCGGAGGTGAAGTCCGCCGCGGCTGTCGAGGAGCCGAACAGGAGGTCGCCGGCGTTGAAATACACTCCATGGCCCCAGGAGAGGCTGTTTTTGCCGGTCATCACGCGGAAGGTGTAATCGTCGCCCAGCGGGAACCGCGCCCGCACCCAGGCACGGGACACGTCGAAGACAGCGCCGGTCTCCGGCGGTTCGGCGGACGGGGCGGCCGGTCCGTAGAAGGCTTCGCCGAGCCGCGCGTCGATCGCCAGGCCCGCCCGGACCAAGGGGTTGCCCCGGGCTTCCAGGCCGAGCCGCGCCGTGCCGGTCCCGAGAAATTCGGCTGCGCCGCCTTCGGTCCGGTACAGGGAATGGAGAAGGGTGAGCTTCACCGACGGCAGGACCTCGGCCTGGAGCGGGGCGGCGGCTAGGATAAACGCGGCTGCCGCGACGAAGGGGGCTACCACGACAGCTCCTCCAGCGAAAACTTCGACGCGGGGACCCGCGCGGCCAGGTCCGCCTTCCGGATGACGAACTCGGTGCTCGAGTTTCCCTTCAGCTTGTCCTCCATGACCATCCGGGACGGAATCGTCTTGCCGCCGGTCCTCATGGTTTCCAGAACGCGCAGTTCCTTTAAGAGCCGGCCCGACAGGGCGTAGTACAACCCGGCCCGGAGAATGTAAAGCTCCGTGTCGACCCAGATCGTCTGACGGGGGTAGGCGGTGTCCCGGGTCTTCGCCTCCAATTCGAGTTTGTGGCAGTCCCGGTCTCCGACCTTTTCGCCGCCGAGGAGCCGGACCTTGAACGTTTCCAGGAGGCCCTTGTCGCCCGCGATGTCCTGGTAGGAAAGGTCCGAGCCGAGGACGGATTCCCGAAGCGCCGCCCCCTGGAGCCGGATGACCTCCTCCGCGTCGGGATAGTACAAATAAATTTCCTTTTCGGTGCGCAGAATTTTCCGGCCCCGCTCCTCGCCGGAGGTGAACTCGATGAGCGTTCTGTCCCGGCCCCGGCCCCAGGCGGTGAACTCCGCAGTCTTGACCCCGTAGCGGTCGGTGATTTTCATCGTCGCCTCGGTCCGGCTGGACTCGTGGATTTCGTTCGCCTCCAGGCGGCGGATTATCTCTTCGGCTGTCTCGGCGGAAAGAAGGCCGCCCGCGCCGAGCAGGAAAAACGCCGCCGGAAGCGCGGCGCGAAGGAAGCCGTTATTTTTCGCCCTCATGTTTCGCCTCCTCAGGTGTCCGTCCGCAGGGCCTCGACGGGACGGATTTTCGCCGCGCGGCGGGCGGGTATCAACGCGGCCAGCGCCGAAACGAGGACCGTGTAGAAAAAAACGAACACCGTGGATTTCAGCGTCAGCGCCGGATACAGAGTTTCCGAAATTTCCATGGCCACCTCTCCCATGGCGGAGCCGAAGCCCATGCCGATCCGTGACAGGGGGAGGACGATCGCGATGCCTGCCGCGACGCCGAGAAACGCCCCCGCCGCGCCGATGACCACCGCCTCCAGCGCGAAAAGGCGGGAAATCTGCCGTTCCTCCATTCCCAGCGCGGCGACGGTGCCGATTTCCCGGGTTCGCTCGAAAACGACCATTATCGTCGTGTTGACCACGACGGTGCTCCCCAGGAGTATGAACACCAGCGCGATGACCGCGTAGCTGAGTTCCATCATCCGGATGAGCCCGTAGGACGGGCCGATGGTCTTCCAGGAACGGACCTCCAGGCCTTCCCATCCGCCGACTTTTTCCGCCGCCGCGAGCCGGGACAGCTCCTCCGCGGCCTTTCCTTCGTCCGTTCCCGGTTCGAGTTTGACGAGGATTTCCGTCGCGAAGCCCTCCATCCGCAGGAGCCTTTCGGCCCGCTCCAGGGGAAGCATCAGGAACCCTTCGTTGAAGGACGCCACGGGGAATTCCGCCAGCCCGGCGACCGTCAGGGTGACGGCGTTGGACCCCCGGCCTCGGGTCTGCGCGAGGAGGGTGATTTTGTCGCCCTCGGAGATCCCCATTTCCCGCGCGAGCCCGCCGGCGACCAGGGCTTCCCGTTCGCCGTCCCGGGGAAGCCGTCCCGCGGCGAGAATTTTTTCCAGGTCCTGGTACCGGGTTTCTCGGCGGAAATCCACGCCCAGGGCGCGGGCCCTGTAGGTCCTGCCGTCCCTGTAGATGCCGGTGCCGAAACCGATCCGGGGCGAAACGGCGCGGACGCCGGGGGCGCCCTGCAGCAGGGACGCGAGCCTTCCGGCCTCGGGGACCGCGAGCCCCAGGGGATGGAAGATGCTGTTCTTCTCGAAATCCCGGTGCTGGGCGCGGACCTCGCCGGACATGTAGTTCTTGATGTTTTCCGTCAGGTCCATCCTGATGCCTTCGTAGAACGAAAAAAACAGGGTTATCACCAGCGCGGAGAATCCCACAGCCGACCCGGACAGGACCGACCGGCGGAGGTTCCTTCCGGCGTTGCGGACCGCGAGCTTCAGGATTTTCATTTTCGGAAGCATTCGGGTATCCTCATCCGGACGGCCCGGCGGGCGGGAAACCAGGCGACCAGCGCACAGCCGAAGACCGGCAGAAGGGCCGCCCCCAGCATCGCCTTAGGGTTCCACATCCCCTTCAGCACGCCGGTCATCCGGTAGCCCGCGTCCATCTCCCGCATCATGAACGAGTAGTCGATCCCCCAGCCGACGATCCAGAAAGTCAGCGCGGTCCCGAGAAGGAGACCGAAAAACGAGCCGATGACCCCGATGCCCGCCGCCTCGAGGGTGAAGAGCAGCCGGATCCTCCGGTCGTCCATGCCCAGCGCCCGCATCATGCCGATTTCCCGGGTGCGCTCGAAGACGGCCGTCAGCATCGTGTTGGTTATCCCGACGGCGGCGATGACGAAGATCAGAAACCCCAGGATCTTGCTGCTCATGTTCTTCATCCGGGTCAGGCTCGTGTGTTCCGGCGAGAGCTCCTTGTAGTCCATGAAGACGAGGCCGGGAAACTCGTCCCGCACGATCCGGGCCGCCGCCTGATAGGGGCCGGGGATTTTTCCCGGCGGGATGCCGCGTTCGGCGGGAAGGGGCAGGGACACGCAGACCTCCGTGGCTTCCCCGTTCATTTCCAGCAGGGCGTCCGCCAGGAGGAGGTCGATGAAGATGCCGCTCCGGTTGACGAAGGGGTTCGGCGTGTCCAGGATCCCCGCCACGTCCAGGTCCAGGGTCTGCAGATAGCCGCTGCGGGTCCGCGTCAGCACCGTGATGGGACTGCCGACCCGGGCGCCGATGTCCTCGGCGAGCCAGGCGCCCAGAAGAACGCCGCTGCCGCCCGTCCGGAGTCCTTCGCCGCCGGTCATGTAAGCCCGCAGCGGGAACACGCTTTCGTTTCGCCCGGGATCGACCGCCGTGATCCGGGCGGTGAAGGAGCCGTCCTCCGGGAAGGGGCCTTTCCTGAGTATCACCTCGCCGCTGAAGGAAACCCGTGGGACCGCCGGAAATCCCAGGTCCGCGAACCGCCGAATGACCGTCTCCGGATCGGGCACGTTTCTGTCCAGCGGAAGGTAATCCTTTTCCTCCCAGTAGGAATCGAGCATGACGCGGCCCGCCGCGGTTTCGTATAAAACGAGGTTCCGCTCAGAGTCCCGGTCGACGCCGAGGAGCCAGGCGTCCATGAAAATGTAGATCCCCACCCCGACGGCGATGGACACGGCCGTGATGATCGTCCTCTTGCGATGGCGGGAAAGGTTCCTGATCGCCAGCTGCAGGAGGGCCTTCATGGTTTCCTCGTTTCGTCCGAGGTGATGAGGCCGTCGTGGATCGTGACGAGCCGGCGGGCGTAGTCCATGACCATCCGGTCGTGGGTCGAGAATATGAAAATAGTTCCGTATTTCTCGTTCAGGCCCTGCATCAGGCGCAGGACCTCCTCGCCGGTTTTCGAGTCCAGGTTCGCCGTCGGCTCGTCGGCGAGGACGATGGCGGGTTTTTTCACCAAGGCCCGGGCGATGGCGACCCTCTGCTGCTGGCCGCCGGACAGCTCGCCGGGCCGCCGGTTTTCCATGCCGTCCAATCCGACCTCGGCGAGCATGGCGGTGACCGCCTCCCGGGAGGCCGAGTCCTTCATTCCCAGGAGGTCCAGGGTGAAGGCGACGTTTTCGTACGCTGTCAGCACCGGGATCAGGTTGAAGGACTGGAAGACGAACCCGATTTTTTCCCGCCTCAGGGCCGCCAGCTCCCGGGGCGGGGTCTTCGTCACGTCGCGGCCGTCGATACGGACAACCCCCGAGGTCAGCTCGTCGATGCAGCCCACGGCGTTCAGCAGGGTCGTCTTTCCCGATCCGGAGGGGCCGGCGATGGACATGAATTCGCCCGCCCCGATCCGGAGGGACACACCCCGCAGGGCGCGGACCACGGTTTTACCGTTCGCGTATTCCTTGACGGCGTCCCGAACGTCGATCATCGCTCCTCCTCAGCGCAGGTCCAGTCCTCCCAGGAAATCGTCGATTTCCTTCTTCTTCGCCGCCTCGCGGGTCTGCAGGGCGTCGAGCCTTTCCTTCAGGGCAGTCAGCGTGTTTTCCTGCTCGCTCAGCGTGGACGTGTACCGCTGGTACAGGGCCGACGCGCGGTCCAGGTTCGCCATGTTGCTCCGTATCCTTTCCTGCTCCCGGTGGATGCCGGAAATCTGTGTTTCCACCCCCTGCCTCTGCCGGGCCGCGTCGGCGAGTTCATTTTTCATCCGCGCCAGGGTGCCCAGGGCGTCCCTGACCTCCCGGCTGATCGTCTTCTGGTTCACGTAGAAAAGAATCGTGTCGGAGTTCATGCTGGAAAGGGCGGCGCTGGATTCCACGGCCCGCTCCTCCACAACCCGGAGTTCGACGGTCTTGTCCCGGCCCGCGGGGGTCTTCACGGCGAAGCGGTACAGATCCTCGGTCCGCTCGTCGAAGGATGACGGCTCCGCGAGTTTCCAGTCCGGGGACGCGGGATGCTCCACGAGGACGGTGCGGGATTTTTCTCCCCGGTTGATCAGGGTGTAGGTCATCTCCTTGCGGAGGGTCTTCGATATCAGAAGCGCGCCCCTCTGGAGGCGAACCCGGGTTATCAGCTCAGGCAGGCTCCGGTCCAGGCTCATGACCTCCGTGTCCAGGTCCATCGAAAAACTCACCAGCCGCTTCGCTCCGGGTTTTATGTTGTCGATCCGCGCGTCGCCGGCGTAGATGCCTTCCTCGAAAACCGTCAGAGGCCCGGCCATCAGGTTCAGCGGCGACGTGTTCGTCAGCCGAAGGCCGTTCATCGGGTGGCGCCGGTGAACGGTCGCATTGTAGATCGAAATCCGGTCGCCGCCCACGTTTTCGTTCAGGATCGGTATCATCGCGGAGCGGCGACGGGGAAGGTCCACCGGCTCGCCGATGGCGTAGCGGAAGAACTCCCCCACCGCCTCGGCGTCGGCAGCGGCGGCGACGCTTCCGGAAATGTCCAGGGAGTCGATTTCCTCCTCGGCCATCCTGGCGCGGGACAGGGACTTCGCTTCCCTGTCGTACATCCGGCTCGGCGCGGAAGCCATGGGCGCCGCCGCCGGGGCGGGAGCGCCGGCAAGACCCTCGTCGTAGGCGCGGGATTCCAGGTTCTGCTGGACCGCGTAGGGGACATGGGGCCGGGGATTGTAGAGCGGCTGGTACAGGTCCATGGCGAACGAGACGGGGGCGCCGGAAACCAGGTCGAGCCTGACCCCGTTCCAGTCCTCGTCGGTGGTGTTTTCGACGATGGCCCAGCCCTGCAGGAGATGGCGGCCCGCCGGATCGACGACCAGGCGGTAGCTGGTCTTCCAGACCGGCGTTTCCAGGACGTAGCCCGCCTGGAGCCTCCTCCGTCCCCGTCCCTCGTAGCCGATCAGCACGCTCTTCCGGTCGGTATTGCGCATGTCCGCGATGAGGCGCAGGGCGGCCTCGAGTTCGGAGTTCAGCTTCGGGTCGGCGAACCGGAGGCTGCGGATCGCGTCCAGCGGAACGCTCACCATCCCGTCCGCGCCGAGGATCGTCAGGAACAGCTTTTCCGACTCACTCTCCGCGCCGGGGCGGCTTTCGACCGCGAGGATCGTTCCGGCGTAGCGCCTTTCCGCCTCCACCTCGATCTTTTCGCCCCGGGCCTGCAGGAGGAGGGCGGGAAGGCCGGGATTGTCCGACAGGTCCAGCGAAAAGGACTTCAGGGTGCGGGCCAGCGGGTCCCGGGAAGCGTAGTTGACGCCGGTTATCTGTCCCCCGTCGAAGTCCTGGACCACCAGGCTCTTCAGGAGATCGCTCACGTCCCTGACATTGAATTTGAACTCCACGCTGCCGGAACCGGTGACGTGCCCCTCCCGCCGGAAGTAGCCCACGCCGTTGGTGAACAGCACGACCCGGGTCACCGGCAGGACCTCCGCCGGGGCGGATGCCGTCCGGGGCGCGGAGGGTGAGGCCTGCGCGTCTTCGGCGCGGGAGGGCTGGGCGGGAACGAACGCCGCGGCGGCGAGAAAAACGACAACCGCGAGGGCGGTACGGCGGATTTTCATGGGGGATTCCTCCTTCGAAACCTTCTTGAAGTATAACCCATATCGCGGGCTCTGCGAACGGCGGAATTTTCGCGCGTTCATCGACAGGAGGGGGGGTTACGTCAGATCGAACCTGACGGTGAGTTCCTCCTCGCCGATGGACGGAATGTTCTGTTCCTTTCCCGGCTCCAGGAGGTGCTTCACCAGCGCGTTGTTGACGATGCGGTCTATCAGCGCGGAGGATGCGTTGTCCAGATCGATGAATTTGACACCGAAGCCGAAGGGCAGGTTGCTCGAGTTGCGGCGGGTGTCCAGAACCTCGGCCCTGACGCGGAAACGGCAGTTCTGGAACTGGATGATCGTGTCCCGCACGGACCCGGCTTTCGGGATCTGGCGGGGATGGGCGAAGAACGCGCCTCCGGCGCTCAGCGAATGGAGCCGGTACAGTTCCCACTCGCCGTTTTCGTTTTTCAGGGCCGCCTTGAGGGGCCAGCCGAAACGGTTGTGCCTGCGCTGTTCGGCGCCGTCCGCGGCGGACAGGTGCTCGCGGATTTCCCGGCCGGCGCTCTCCGAAGGAGGTTCGGGATAGTAGCGGCAGCCTTCGACCCGGGCCTTCGGCTCCGGGAGGGCGGTGAACACGAAGATGTTCAGCCGGGGAAAGGTCTGGCGGATGGACGCGAGGAGCCGCGTGAGGACATCGTCCTCCCGGGTGGTCCACACGCAGAGCGCCGCCGTGACGGGCTCCGAAACGATGGCCTCCACCAGGGGTTTCACGCTGGAAACCTTTTTGACGGCGTATCCCGGAAAAGCGGACGCGATGCCGCTCATGTCGTTCATGTCGGAATAGAGCACGATTTTTTCCACGACCTGTCCTCCGTCCCCTGCAAGTCTAATGCCCCCGCGGGGGTTTGCGCAAGCGGGATGCGGCGTTGACTTTCCTGAACGATTTTATCATCTTTTTTTCATGGATACCGAGATGATCCGCAAGATCGACCGCGCCCTTTCCCGGGTCAAGGAGCCGGAAACTCTCCTGTCCGTCCTGGACCTCGGTCTGGTGGGCAGGGTCACCTACAGCAGGACCTGGAATAAATTCATCGTGCGTACGGCGGTCTCCTCCCCCCGGCCTGCGTGCGCCATGTGCGGCCTCATCGCCGGAGCGATACGGGAAACCCTGATGCGGAGGCTGGAGGAGGAGTTCCGCTCCGAATTCCCCGGCTCCGGCGTCCTGGTCATCCAGGACGACGCGGAGGACGGCACGGAATCGGAGCCGTTCAGCCGGTGCCGGTCCCCGAAAGGAACATCATAGATGGATTTTTTCACGCATCTCCTGTCGGGCCTCGCCCTGGGGCTTTTGAGCCGAAACGGGAATCAAGCCGCCGCCGGCGGCGCCTCGCCGGCGGCCGGCGCAGCGGCGGCTTCCGCGGCGGGCGCCGGACAGTCTTCCGCGGCCGCCGCAGCCGGCGCGGCAAAAGCCGCGCGGATCACCGTCCTCGTCGCGTCGGTCCTGCCGGACATCGACATCGTCGCCCGGATCGCGGGACCCTTCGCGTATTTCAGATACCACCGGGGGCCGACCCACGCGATTCTCGGCCTGATCGTCCTGTCGGCGCTTCTGGCCGCCGCGGTGGGCCGGTTTTACCCGGCCGCCGGAAAAAAGAAACTGTTCCTGTGGGCCCTTCTCGGCACGACGGTCCATGTGGGGCTCGATCTGCTGACGTCCTACTCGACCTTTCTGCTGTGGCCGTTTTCGGACCGGCCCTTTTTCACCGGCATCCTCCGCTTCAGCGACAGGACCGGCTGGTACCTTCTCGGCGGCGCCTCGGCGCTGGGTCTTCTCGCCTCCCGTCTCCGGCGCTTCGCCCTGAAGCCCGCCTGGTTCGGCTTCGCCGCGCTCCTTTTGTACGGGAGCTACATCGGCGGCAGGGCGTGGGTGCGTTACGAACTGCGATCCGCGCTGGCGGAACATTACGCGGAAACCGCCGGCGGCGGGATCCTAGTCTCCTCCAGGACATCAGGCATTTCCGACTGGAATTTCGTCGTGGACGGTCCCGGGGAATACATCACCGGCACGGTCTCCTATCCCGGCGCCGCCGTGACAGAGCATCTTCGTCTCCCGAAGGACCACGACGAGGAGGCGGCAGGCAGGGCCATGACTTCGGAAATCGCCCGCTTCGTCCGGGATTTTTCCCCCGTCCTGCACATCAGAACGGAAAAACGCGGCGACGGCTACATCGTCAGCCTGGGGGACCTGCGCTACGGACCTTCCCCCCGGCTCAGGGCCGAGGTCCTCCTGGACGCGGCGGGGAATGTGACCGGCGAGGCTTATCTCGGTTTCGGCGGCAGGTTTGACAGACGGCCCCGATAACCGTAGAATCCCTGTCGTGTAAAGCGAGGCGATGGATGAAGAATTTTTCCTTTTCGGGTCCCCGGCACGTCTTTTTCGGCAGGGGAGAGGTTTCGGCGCTGCCGAAAATCCTGAAAAACATCGAGGGTCCGGCGGAGGGCGGCGCGGTCCTCGTGCTGACCGACGAGGGCTTCGGAAAGTCGGGGATTCCCGCGAGGCTGGCCGGAGAAATCGAATCGGCGGGTTTCCGGACCATTTTCACGGACACCGTCCCCCGGGAGCCCTACACCGGGGACATCGACCGGCTCGCGGAGGAGCTGCGGGAGAGTTCCGTCGCCTGCATCGTCGGCGTCGGCGGGGGCAGCGTCATCGATTCCGCGAAATTCCTTTCCGTCCTGCTGAAAAGGGGCGGCCGCACGCCGGACCTGGTCGATAAAGGCGTGCCGGGGGCGGGGCTTCCCTGCGTGATGGTTCCCACCACAGCCGGAACGGGGGCGGAGTCCACGCCGAACGCCATCGTCGCCGTCCGGGAGAAACAGCTCAAGATCGGCGTCGTCAGCCCGTTCTTCATGCCCGATCACGTCGTTCTGGACCCGGAGCTGACCGTGGGCCTGCCGCCTGAGCTCACAGCGTCCACCGGCGTCGACGCCCTGTGCCACGTTCTGGAGTGCTATACCTCGAAGAAGGCGAACCCCCACAGCGACACCGTCGCTCTGGCGGGGATAAAGCTCATCGACGGCGCGATCCGGCGGGCGTACGCCGACGGCTCGGACATCGGGGCGCGGGCGGACATGCTGCTGGGCTCCTTTTACGGCGGCCTCAGCATCGCCGCGTCGGGGACGACGGCGGTGCACGCCCTGTCCTACCCGCTGGGCGGCAAGTACCGGATCCCCCACGGGACAGCCAACGCGATCCTGCTCGTGCCGGTCATGGACTTCAACAGGGACGCGGCGGCGGAAAAACTGGCCCGGGTCGCGGAGACGATCGGCCTGCCGCCGCGGAAGAACGCGGGTGAGGCGGCCGCCGCCGTCGTCGTGCGGCTGCGTGAAATGATGTCCGCCCTCAAAATTCCTTCCCGGCTCTCGGACCTGGGAATACAGGCCGACGCCATCCCCGAGCTCGCGGCGAGCGCCTTCGGGGTGAAGAGGCTTCTGGACAACAACCCGAAGGAAATGTCCCTGAAGGACATCGAGGACCTCTACAACCGGATCCGGTAGGAGGGCCGTCCGCGCTGGCCGAAAACGGTTTTTTCGTGTAGATTTCATCCCATGAAACACACTACACACTGCGGTGGAAAAATCGGCCGCCTGGCGGCCGTGATGGTCGTCATGATCATAGCCGGGGCCGGAACGCTCGCGGCCCAGGACTCGGGGATGGGGGCGGGCGTCGTGCTCGGCGAACCCACGGGCCTCAGCGCCAAACTGTGGCTGTCGAAGGAAAGCGCCGTCGATTTCGCGGCGGCCTGGTCGTTCTACCGGAGCGACGACGAAGGCAAAAACGACGAGGGGGCCCTGTACCTCCACGCGGATTACCTGCACCACTTTTTCGGTGTCATCGACGTGCGGGAGGGAAAGCTCGTCCCCTACATCGGAATCGGCGGGAAAGTCGCGTTCAGCGACGACTTCTACATGGGCGTGCGGTTCCCCCTGGGGCTCGCGTACATGTTCCGGAAGGTCCCCCTGGACCTGTTCCTCGAACTGTCGCCGTCCCTGATCATCTTTCCCGGCACCGCCTTCGACGCGGGCGCCGGCCTGGGCATCCGGTACTGGTTCAAATGAACATCGGGCCGCCGGGCGGAACCTCTCAGGTCTCCGCGGCCCGCCGGCGGTCGAGCATGCCCCGCAGGTCTTCCCGGGAGAATTCGTAGGCCGAATTGCAGTAGCGGCAGACGGTGCGGACCGGAAACGGTCCGTTCGCGGTCATGTCCTCCAGGTCCTCCAGCGGAAGCGCGGAGATGAACCCGGCGAACTTTCCGGCCGAACAGGGACAGGCGAAGCGGACCGGCCGCCTCTCCAGGAGCCGGGGAAAATACTTTCCGAACTTCCTGTCCAGGCAGGATTCGGGAGTTTCCCCCTCCGCGAATGCCGCCCCGACGGACGGCAGCACGGACAGTCTCTCCTCGATCTCCGCCAGCACCTCGTCGTCCGCCCCGGGCAGGGTCTGCAGGAATATCCCCCCCGCGCCGTGCAGCGTTCCGTCCCTCTCCATGAAAACGCTCAGGGCGAAGGCCGACGGGGTCTGTTCCGATCGGAGGAAGTAGCGGATCAGGCTCTTCGCGAGGCTTCCCGACTCCAGTTCGACCTGGCCGGTGAAGGGGCTTTTCGCCCCCTCGGGAAACCGCGTCACCGTCAGGATTCCCCGGCCCCAGACCACGGCCGGAGCGGGATCGGCAAGAAGGTCCTCGTCGATTTCGATGGGGTTCCGGAAAATGTACCCCCTGACATCCCCGCCGGCGTTGGTCTCCACGACGAGTCCCTCGAGGGGTCCGTCGCATTCGACCCGGACCGAAAGACGGTCCCGGCCCTTGAGGCCCGAGGACAGGAGCCCCCCCGCGATGCAGGCCTGTCCCAGAATCAGGGTTTCCGCCGGCCCCAGAGCGTGGGCGGCCCGCATCTCCGCGACCATCCGCGTTCCCCGGAGAATGGCGCCCCGGAGGTTCGCACCCTCGAGAATGAAGGGAACGA
The DNA here is from genome assembly GCA_964529055.1 of uncultured Spirochaetaceae bacterium. Taxonomy (GTDB): domain Bacteria; phylum Spirochaetota; class Spirochaetia; order DTKZ01; family DTKZ01; genus JAKQWJ01. Next base: position 8,908 of record CAZGUL010000004.1, on the reverse strand, counting down.
TGACGTCGTCTTCGTTTGTGTTCATCGGGTCATGGGGTCCTGGGAAAATTCAGTCGTCGTAATAGAGCTCGTTGATCTCGTCCCAGGCCTCCGGTTCGTTCGCACGCAGGCGGCAGAGCTTTTCGAATTCCCGGAACATGAAATCCAGGCGCCGCGACCGGTTCTCCTCGGCGGACTTCGCCCCTTCCTCCCATTCCTCGATGACCGTCGCGGTGGCTCCGAGTTTGCCGGGCGACATTTTCATGACCAGGTCGAGCTCGGCGATGAATTCCGCGTTCGTGAGACGGAGAAAATCCTTCGACGTAAAGTCGATCAAATTCTGGTAATGCAGCATCTCAAGGTGATGGGCCGCCGCCTCGATGGCGTCCGCATCGTGGTCCGGCAGGGCGCGGGTCTTGGCGACTATTTCCTCATAGAGAGTCTTCGGGGTCATGACATTCCTCCTCTAACCGTAGCTGTGCAGACCTTTCAGGAGATAGTTTACACCGAAAAAGGTGAACAGGGTACAGGCGAACCCTGCAACCGACAGTATAGCCGCGAAGTTGTCCTTCCGCTTGCGGATGAGCCGGACGTGCAGGTAGGCGGTGTAGACGAGCCAGGTCACCAGCGCCCATGTTTCCTTCGTGTCCCAGCTCCAGTAGCGGCCCCAGGCCTGCTCCGCCCATACGGCGCCGAAAACGAGGGCTCCCGCGGTGAAGATCGGGTATCCCACGGCGACGGACGTGTAGGTGATCCGGTCGAGCAGCAGTTTCTTCTGCTCCTCCCGCGCGACCAGAAAAGCCAGCGAGGCGGCGAAGGCGACGACGAAGAACGCCTCCCCGATGAACGATAAAGCCACATGGATGACCAGCCAGCCTGACCTCAGGGCCGGGATCGGCGGCAGGACCGCCCGCGGCGCCAGCGGCGAGAAGGCCAGCGCCAGCAGCACCAGAGCGATCATCAGGGCGCCGAACTGGACGAAGCCGTTGAAGGGGACCTTCCGCTGGACCCGGTACAGAAAGCACAGCAGCGCGATGAAGCCCGCGTAAAACACCAGGGACTCGAAGGTGTTCGTCAGCGCGACGAATTCGATCTCCAGGCTCCGGACGACGATGACGCCGAAAAGGAGCAGGGCCGCCGCCAGGGCCAGAAGGTGGGAAGCCGGATCCTCCCGGCGGGCGGGACGGAAGAGAAACACCGCCTGGGTAACGGCGGCGGCCGCGAGCAGTATCAAAGCCGACGTGGTCATGCGCAATCTCCTGCGATGCTAGAGTTCGTCCCGCATTTTCCTGTAAAAGGTCAGGACGAGACCGAAAATGATCAGAACGAAGGAAACGAATACGGGAATGTTCCCCGGGTCGGACACCGCCTCGAGGCCGGTTATGTCGATTGTCCTGAGGTCGCGGACCTCGGCGTCGCCGACCCGCGTGCCGGCCCCGGCGCGGGTGACCGTGGTTCCCGCGGGGGACGAGGCGTGGAGAACGGCCTTCGCCGCGGGCCCTTCACCTTCCACGGCCATGAAGAAGAATGTGGTGTCCCCCAGTTTGAGCCTCTGCCCCTGGGCGAGAGAAAAGGTTTTTCCCTCCCTGTCGGCGAGGACGGCCTGGATGTGGGCGCTGTGGGAAACCTGGTAAATTTTCAGTCCCCCCACGGGCAGGGGATTGTTGACCCGGATCTCGTACCCCTCGCGGACGGTCTCCCCGTTCCGCGACACGTCCACCCGGGATATCCAGTCCTTCGGACGTCCGTCCGGGTAGGTAATGTATGTAAAATCTTTCAAGGTCATGAGATATCCGTCCGGGAGTTCCACCTTGTCGCCCACGGCCATCTCGACGAAGCCCTCCTGCCTGCCGGAAAAGGAAACCACGGCGCCGATGGTCAGGATCATGAGGCCCAGGTGCAGGATGTCGGGACCGAAATTCCGGGGGGCCCTCCTTTTGCGCAGCTCCCGCCGGAAACGGTCGAAGGTGCAGAGGGAAAGGTTGACGAAGAAGAGCAGCGCGGGAAGCAGAAACATGATCGACGAGAAGAACCGGTCGAAACGGGTCTGGAGAATGAGTGCCGCCAGAAGCCGGGAGTAATGCCCTTCGTAGAACGGCGTGTCCATGCCCTGGGGGACCAGGGTGGCGAGTCCGCCGAAAACAGTCAGGTAGAGCAGGAGGCCCACCGCGAGGCGGACCGATTTCAGTTGCTGAAACAGCTTCATACGAAGGACGATCTTACGGCAGTGAATTCGGGGTGTCAATACCGCCCGCATTCTCTAGTATTATCATAATTTATCTATATAATAAACTTGATACTTTACAACTTGAGATACCCGGATTATTATAAGGGCAGCTTTTTCGAAAGGGGACGGCACATGAAGAATGCCCGGCATTTCGGCTGGTTTCTGCTTTTCCTGCTTGCCTCGGGCGAAGGCCTTTTCGCACGGGAAACCTGCATCGGCTGCCACACGAACGAATCGGCCATGAAGGCCCTCTTCACCGCTCCGGCGCACACCGGCGGCGAAGAAGGGGAAGGGTGAGCGGGCGCACCTCCCCCGGTTCGGGCGGATGAACTCTACAAAGGTTTTCTGGTGAACAAGGATCTGATCGGCGCGGACCCCCACCTCAAGAACGGGTGCGTTTCCTGTCATAAAGGCAACGCGGCCGGGGCGGACAAGGCCGCCGCCCACGCGGGCATGCTGAAGCGCCCGTCGGACAATCCCGAGGCGTGCGCGTCCTGCCACGGCGAGATCGCGAAGACCTACAAGCTTTCCCTGCACTACACGACGGCGGGTTTCAAAAACATCGTTTCCGCCCGCTTCTCCCCGGAGGAGAAAAAGACCTACGACGCGAAGGTCTTCCAGCAGTCCTGCCGGAGCTGCCACGCCTCCTGCGGCGACTGCCACGTCAAGAGTCCGGTCATTTCCGGCGTCAACCTGGGTCTCCTGGACGGGCACAAGTTCGTCCGCAAGGACGAAGGAAAGACCTGCGCCCTCTGCCACGGCGGCCGGGTGTATCCGGAGTTTACCGGCGAGTACGGCGGACGCGCGGACGTGCACTACCAGAAGGGCATGCTCTGCACCGACTGCCACAAGGCCGAACAGATGCACGGCGACGGCAACGCGTACGCGAGCCGCCGCGAGGTGGCGAACAAGCCGGCCTGCGTCGCCTGCCACGATCCCACCCAGGGTTCGGACGAGGCGGTGGGCACCCACGCCGAACACGGCGACGGCGAGTGGGTTAGCTGCTCGGCCTGCCATTCGTCGGCGGCGTACCGCAACTGCTCGGGCTGTCACCTGGGAGGCGGGGCGACGGCGACCCCGGCGATGCACCTGGGACGCAATCCCCGGAAGCCCGACCAGCTCACCACGCTGCGGCTCATCCCGACGGTGCGGGACACCTTCAAGCCGGCGGGTATCCGGCAGGAGAATTTCGACGCCCTGCCGAACTACTGGGACACGGTGCCGCACAACACCCGGAAACGCACGGACAGAACGCGGAACTGCGACGAATGCCATGTGGACAAGGAAAATTTCCTCACCGAGGAAAAATTGATAAAAGGCGGATCCGAGGCCAACAAGAAGCTCATCTTCGAGCTGCATTGACGCCCGGACCGCGAGGGAAAAAGAGGAGAAATTATGAGTAAGAGATTTCTGACGGCGCTGCTCGTTTTGCTTGTGGGCGCCTCCGGCCTGGTCTTCGCCCGGGACATCGACCCGATCGTGAATACCGCCTGGCTGGAAAAGAACCTGTCCAGTCCGAAGCTTGTGGTTGTGGACATCCGGAAGGTCGAGGAGTACAGGGACGGCCACATTCCCGGAGCGGTCAATGCGATCCAGGGCAGCTGGATATTCTCGGCCCAGGGCGGACTCAGGAATGAGGTCCCCGCGGCGGACGATCTGTCCGACCTGATCGCCGATGCCGGAATCAAAGCCGACTCCCATGTCGTTCTGGTGGGAGCCAATTTCAGCACGTTTACGTGGATTGCCCGCGTCGCGTGGACCCTGGTGTACGCGGGCGTCCCGAATGTGGCTATCCTCGACGGCGGATATGAAAAATGGGTGAAGGACGGCAAATCCGTCTCCACCGATGTCGTTCGGCCGAAATCGAGCGATTTCGATGTCAAGTTCAACAAAGCCTATTTCGCGGACAAGGCCTATGTCATTTCAAAAATCGGCAAGGGCGCCATCCTGGACGCCCGCGGCCCGGACACGTATTTCGGCCTCGCGAAGCAGCCCTTCGTCGGCCAGTTCGGCCACGTTCCCGGCGCGAAGAACCTTCCCACCGTCTGGATCGTCAACGCCGACGGAGTCGCGCGGGACAAGGCGGAGCTCGAGGCGATGGCCGCCGCGCAGTTCAAGAACAAGAACGCCGAGATCATCACCTACTGCGACACCGGCGTTCTCGCCACCGGCTGGTGGTTCATCCTGCACGAAATGCTGGGCTACAAGGACGTGAAAAGCTACGACGGTTCCTCCGAGGAAATCACGAAGGACCCGAAAGTCACGTACGTCAAATACGTCTGGGAATGACGGATGACGCGCCGCCGCGGCTCGGCGGGCGGCGTGAATTGAGGCGGCCCCGTGAGGGGCCGTTTTTTATGCTCTCGCCGAATCAGGGTCGGCGCTTCGGACATCCGTCCGGGCAAAGTCGCCCCCCTTGTATAGCAGCGGTTCGCCGGAATACACGGCAAGTGCGTAACTGCAGCAATCGCCGATGTTAAGACCGGCGGGATGCCTTCCTTTGCCGAATTTTCTAAAAGCATCACGGGCTATCTCCACATGTTCAGCCCGGAGCGCGACGATCTCCGTTTTTGACTTGTGAATGAACAGATCGAGTTCCCGTCCGCCGGATTCGCCCTTTTTTGTTTCGATCACAATCCCACATTCGAGGAGGCTGAACGCGGACATCAGCCGTTTCGGATCGTCGGCGATCGCCTTCGTAAGTCGGGCCGCGTCGGACTCCCCAAGGAGTATCGCGATAATCGCGGACGAGTCTATTACCACGATTCCCGCGCTCCGAGGCCGTCGTAATCGAGTATTTCCTCGGGGCTTCTCGAATCGAGGTCCGGCAGCCGTGCGCAGCGTTCCGCGATCCGACCCAGTTCCGCTCCGAGTCCCCCGAAGCTTCTTTTCCCTTCAAGCTTTTCGAGTCGGTCTTCGAGGGCGTGTAGTATTGCCTCTGTCATGCTTTCGCCGCTTTCGGCGGCCACTCGCCGCGCGAGCTCCTCTGCTTTTCGGTTTCGAATACTTATGGCCATAAATCCTCCATACTCAATACAAAAGTATATAATATATACACTCTTGTCAAGCTCATTCCATCAGGAGCGCCCGCCGACGAAAACGGCGCCGTGAATTGAGGCGGCCCCGCGAGGGGCCGCTTTTTTATATCCGCGCCGGCTCCGCGGCGAACCAGCCCCGGGTTCGTGTGCAGATCCGCACGAGCATCAGCATCACCGGCACCTCGATGAGGACCCCGACAACCGTGGCAAGCGCGGCGCCGGAGGAGAGTCCGAAGAGCATCGTCGCCGTCGCGATGGCCACCTCGAAGTGGTTGGACGCTCCGATCATCGCCGCGGGGGCGGCGTATTCGTACGGCAGCTTCAGGATCTTCGCCGCGCCGTAGCCCAGGCCGAAGATCAGCATCGTCTGGATGAACAGGGGCACGGCGATCCACAGGATCGTCAGCGGATTTGACGTTATCACCTCTCCCTTGAAGCTGAACAGCAGAACCAGCGTTACAAGGAGGGCGGTTATCGTGACCGGCGTCAGCAGGTGCAGGAACTTCTCGTCGAACCAGGCCTTTCCCTTCGTCCTGATGATCCAGGTGCGACTCAGATATCCCGCCGCGAGGGGCAGGGCGACATAGATCGCGATGGACAGCGCCAGGGCCTCCCACGGAACGGGCAGACGACCGACTCCCAGCAAAAAGCCGCCGAGGACCCCGTACAGGACGAGCATCGTCAGCGAGTTGATCGCCACCATCACGAGGGTCAGGCCGTCGTTGCCCCGGGCCAGGTAGCTCCAGACCAGCACCATTGCCGTGCAGGGCGCTATGCCGAGGAGGATTGCCCCGGCGAGGTAGCTCCTCCACAGCGGCACCTGGAGCATTCTGACTCCTTCATGAAGGACAACGACGCCCGAGCCGTGAACGGCCCCGACGGGAAGGTTCAACCCGAAGGGCATTTTCACCAGGTCCATCGCGCCTTCGCCGATAAAGCCCCGAAACAGAAAGCCGAGAAAAAACAAGGCGATGCCGTACATCGTGAAGGGTTTCACGGCCCAGTTTATGAAGAGGGTGAGCCCCACCGGCTTTCCGCTCCGGCCGGCTTTTACGACTTCCGCGAAGTCGATCTTCACCATGATGGGGTACATCATGAAGAAGAGGCAGACCGCGATGGGAATGGATACTACGGGCGCCCCTCCCACGTAGATCGCGAATCCGTCCAGCGCCTTCGCGAAACCCGGCGCGAGTTTCCCCAGGGCGATGCCGGCGGCGATGCACAGCACAACCCAAAGGGTGAGGTATTTTTCGAAGCCGGAAATTTTTCTCGTTTCTTCTCTCATTTTCCCAGGCCTTCCGGCAGGGTTTCCACGAAGGCCCGTATCTCGTCCCGCACCCGGCGGTAGATCGCGAGCTTCGCCTCCTCCCCCTCGACCCCGGCGGCGAGGCGGGGCGGGTCGTCGAAGCCCGCGTGGGTCCGATTCACCTTGCCCGGGAAGTACGGGCAGTTCTCGTTCGCGTGGTCGCAGACCGTCACGACCCAGTCGAAGGCGACGCCTTTCAGTTCGTCGGTGTGCTTCGACCATTGACCGGAGATGTCCACCCCCGCCTCGGCCATGACCTGGACCGCGTACGGATTCAGCGCGCTCTTTTTGATTCCCGCCGAGTAAGGTTCGACGACGTCTCCCTTGAGGCTCCGGGCCCAGCCCTCGGCCATCTGGCTGCGGCAGGAGTTGCCGGTGCAGAGGAAAAGAATCTTGAGTTTTTGTGCCATGGTTTTCACTCCTTGCATAGATGCGTACTGACGATCGCTTTCCTGTCCCGCAGCGCCGCGGGATCGTTTTCGCCCTCCCGGCGTATCCAGTCCAGAACCTCCGGCGGAATCCCCGGGTGTCGGGCAGCTTCGCGGCCGGACAAACGGAAATGCACCCAGCGGCCGTCCTTCCGGGCCTCGACGAGCCCGGCTTCGAGCAGTATCGCCGCATGCCGGGACACGGTGGCGCCTGCCAGGCCGAGCATGTCCGTGAGGTCGCAGAGGCAGAGATCTTCCTTTTCCAGAAGCGCAAGCAGGATTCTCACGCGGTTCGGGTCGGAGAGAGCCCTGCCGGTCCTGCTAATCGTTTCGATCATAATTTAATATTTAGCTAAATGACGAAATATAGTCAAGACTTTCCGCGCCTGCTTGTTTTCCTTCGTTTCCAGGATGATTCAGATTTTCATTTCATGCTTCTCGTCCCGGCGGATCGCCGGTTATTCTTCCATGGCGCCGGTATAATGCTGCTTTTTCATGTCCAGAACGGGCAAGAGCCGCCGGACCGATTCGAGAACGCAGGGACAGGTGAGGGAGTAATACACCAGGTTTCCCCTTTTCTCGTCCCGGAGAATCCCCGCGTTCTTCAGGACCGAGAGATGCCGGGAAACGGTGGAAGTATCCGCGCCGATAAGTGCGGTGAGCTCGCAGACGCAGTGGGGCTCCCGCGCCACCTCCTCGACGATGAAGAGCCGTGTGGGGTGTCCGAGGGCCTTCATGATGCCGGCGATTTCCCGGATTCTCGTGTCTTCGGTCATGTGCAGAATCCTCTTCCTGCGTCATTCTCGCACGCCGGGCACTTTTGATAAAGTGCCGGAGCGGAGAGTCTGGATTTTTTCCGTGCCGTCCGGTATCATACGGAGGAAAGAATCCACATCGCGGCGGCCGGAGGGCCGCGGCCTGGAGCAGGTTATGACATGGCTTCTCTACGCGGCCGCGGGAGCCGCTCTTGTTCTCTCCTGGCGGAGGGACAGGGAAAAGACCCGAAACGCCCTCAAAAAGGCGTGGAAATCCCTGGAGAACATCCTTCCCCAGTTCCTCGCCGTGCTGGTGCTGACGGGGATCATCATCGCCGTTCTCAACCCGCAGACAATTTCCCGGATCATCGGCGGCGGATCCGGCTGGTACGGCACCGCGGGCGCCGCCGTCGTGGGCTCCATCACGCTGATTCCCGGGTTTGTCGCCTTTCCCATGGCGGCCCTCCTCCTGCATAACGGCGCCGGATACATGCAGATCGCCGCCTTCGTCTCCACTCTGATGATGGTCGGCGTCGTCACCTTTCCGGTTGAAAAGTCCTATTTCGGCCTGAAGACCGCCCTGATCCGCAATACTCTGGCATTTTTCTTTTCCTTTCTGGTGGCGGCGGTCATCGCGTGGGTGCACACCCTGTGAAAAAGATTCTTTTCCGCTACAAACTTTTTCTGGCAATGCTTTTCGCGCTGGGAATCCTTTTTCTGTTCAACGCCGCTCTGGCGAAAAACGCCTTGTCCGTCACGGCCTACAGCATCAGGGAAATGCTTCTGGTGATTCCCCCTGTCTTCATCCTGCTCGGACTTCTGGACGTCTGGGTGCCCCGGCAGGCCATGGTGCGCTACATGGGAGAAGATTCGGGACTCAAGGGCGTCCTCCTCGCTTTTCTCGTGGGCTCGGCGACGGCGGGACCTCTCTACGGCGCCTTTCCGGTGGCCGCCGTGTTCCTCAAAAAGGGAGCGAGCCTGCGGAACGTTTTCATCTTCATCGGCGCGTGGTCCACGACCAAGATTCCCATGTTTCTCTTCGAGCTCGGCGCTCTGGGGTCGCGGTTCGCGATTACCCGGCTCCTGGTGGATATTCCCGGCATCGTCCTCATCGCGTGGGTACTCGAAAGAGCCCTCGGCTCCGGGGAACGGGAGGAGCTCGTCCGCCGGGCGGG
>CAZGUL010000003.1:0-25107 GCA_964529055.1 uncultured Spirochaetaceae bacterium | reverse complement strand
GAATCTGGCGCGGAACTACACCCTTCTCGCGGTGGCCAGCGTCATCCTGGGCGGCGGGTCGTTCGCCGGAGGAAAGGTTTCGCCGGTGGGGGCGGTGCTGGGGGCCTGCACGATGACCCTGGTGGGCACCTTGCTGACGTTTCTCCGGATATCGCCGGACTGGCAGATCGGCGCCCAGGGGCTCATCATTCTGACGGTTCTCTTCATGAACAGCCTGCTGAAGAGGACGGGGAGGGTCAACTATGTCTGACGCGAAACTCCTGTCCGCGGCGTCCCCGCTCATTGACCGGCTCCGGCAGAAGTGGGTGTGGTCCTACGCCGGGGTCCTCATCCTGTACATCGTGATTTCCTTCGTGTCCGACAACGCGCTGGGAACTCTGGTCGCCTCCATCAGCTTTGCGTCCTTTTTCATCCTCGTCGGGATAGGCCAGATGCTTGTCATCACGACGGGGCCGGGAAACATCGATCTGTCGATACCGTACACCATCGCGCTCGCGGGCTCCGCGGCGATGAAACTGATGAACGAGGCGAACGGCAACATTCCCTTCGGGATCGTTCTCGGCCTGGTCATCGGGGCCCTGGTCGGGGCCTTCAACTTCAGTCTTATCCGTTTCATCCTCATGCCGCCGATGATAGCGACCCTGGCCTCCAGCTTCATCGTCCGGACCCTGTCCATCGTCTTTTTCCGGGGGCTTCAGATAAAGCCGCCCGGGGGACTCGAGAAATTCGTCAACATAAAGATCGGTTTCATCCCGGTGATGTTTCTGTTGGTGCTCGCGGTCGCCTTCGTCATGCATTTCATCCTGTCCCGATCGTCCTACGGGCGGAACATCCACGCCATCGGGCAGAACATCCGGGCGGCCTGGCTGTCGGGAATCGGCGTGACGCGCCACAAGTTCGTCACCTACATGCTGTCCGGAAGTTTCGCCGCGCTGACGGGGATTTTCCTCGCCGCGTTTTCCGGCGGCGCCACCCTCGACATGGGCGACGAGTACATGCTGAACTCCATCGCCGTGGTCGTGCTGGGGGGCAGCAACATCGCGGGCGGGGATTCCAACATTCCCGGTATCGTCGGGGCGTCGGTGCTGCTGTACCTTATCGTCAACCTGCTGAACATTCTCGGCCTCGGCGCGGGACTTCGGTTCATCTTCACCGGCCTGGTCATCGTGGGAATCATCTTCGCCAGCGGCGAGAGAATGAGGAAAAACTGACATGAAAAACCTGTACGATTTGAGTCATGTCTTCGACGAGAACACCTATCACCCCTTCGGTTTCCCCCATTTCGTGAACAGGGAAATGTTCCCGAGCCACGGCTGCCGCCACGCCGTCGTGACGATGAGTCTGCACTTCGCGACCCACATCGACGCGCCGTGGCACATGATCGAGGACGGCAAGCGCCTGGACCAGGTGGAACTCCGGGAGCTCGCCGGCGAGGCGGTGGTCGTGGACCTGTCGGCAAAACATGGCCCGGGGAGGAAGGAATCAAAGGAAATATCCCTCCGGGACTTCAAAAAGGCCCTCGTCGACGCGGGGCTTGATGTCCGCAAAGGCGACGCCGTCGTCGTCCACACCGGGTGGGCGGGACTCTTTCACGCAGATCCGTCCCGCTACTACGCGCGGTACAGCACCCTGTCGAACGAGACCTGCCGCTGGCTCGTCGACGCGGGGGTGAGGCTCGTCGCGCTGGACGTGCCGGACATCGACCTGCCGGACAATTACACGGCGAGGCCGTACAGGCCGCGGAACCACAGGACCGTCCTCGGGAGCGGCGTCTACATCATCGAAAACGTCGGCGGCGAGGTCGGCAAGGTCCTCGGCCGCCGGATGCTCCTTCTGCCCGCGCCGATGAAGCTCGGCGGCGAGTACGCGTCGGGGGCCCCGACCCGTCTCCTTGCCATGGACCCGTAACCGCGCCGCCGGCGCATCGGAGGATACCGTGTTCAAACTCCTGTCCCACATCCTGTCTCCCGACGATCCCGGCTGGCCCGGGGAACCCACCCTCGAGGTGAGCGCCCACAGCCGGATCGAACCGGGAAGCGTCTCGGAAACCTACGTGCTGCGGATATTCAACCATTTCGGGACCCACATCGACGCGCCGAAACACTTCGTCGAAAACGGAAAAAGGATAGCCGATTTCCCGGCCGGGACTTTCGTCTTCGACAGGCCGCTCCTCCTGGACATTCCGAAGAGTTTCGGCGGGCTGGTGACCCCCGCGGACCTCTCTCCCCACGCCGGAAGACTCGGGGAAGCGGACCTGCTCCTTATCCGCAGCGGGACCACGCCTTTCAGAAAAAGCAGGCCCGCCGACTACGCGGCCCGGGGTCCGGCGCTTGCGTCAACCGCGGCGAAATACCTGATGGACGAATTCCCGAATCTCCGGGCCGTCGGTTCCGACTGGATTTCCATCGCGTCGCCGGCCCACATGCCCGACGGCGTTTACACACACCATTACCTCCTGGGGCGGCATCACGAGCGCTTCATGTTCATCATCGAGGACATGAACCTGACCGGCCTGGACGCCGCCTCGCTCCGGAGGGTCATCGTCGCGCCACTTTTCGTTCACGGCATCGACAGCGCGCCGGCCACGGTGTACGCGGAAACGGCGGAGTAGGGCGGCCCCGCCGCGGCGGGAATCCGGGCCGCCGTCGCTTGATTCCCGGCGGACGGGCGTTTATAGTGGGAGCATGAACAGGAAGCTCAAGGCAGGCATCAACACGACGCGCGGCAACTGGGACTGGGTTTTCCCGCCTCCAATCCGGGAGGCGTACCGGGAAATTCTCGAATTCGACGATTCGAAAATAGCGGACCGGGAGGAGCCGGCGGTCGTCGCGGAGAGCATGCGGGGGACGGAGGTGGTCATCGCCTCGTGGAACGCGGTTCCCTTCACGAAGGAACTTCTGGACCTCTGCCCGGACCTGAAAATCATCCTGTACGCCGCGGGTACGGTCAAGTATTTCACCACCGACGAACTGGTGCGCCGGAGGATCCCGGTGACTTCCGCGGCGCGGATGAACGCGGTGCCGGTGGCCGAATTCGTGCTGGGCCTCATCCTGACGAGCCTGAAGAACGTGGTGTCCCATCACCTGGACTTTCTGGCCCGGGGGCGGGCGGCCTGGGAGATCGACCGGCCCGGCTACAACGGGGGATACTTCAGAACCAGGGTGGGCCTCGTCGGCGACGGGTTCATCGTCCGGCTGCTCCTGGAACTCCTCCGTCCCTTCGAAATGGACGTTTTCGTGGTTTCCGACTATTTCACTCCCCGGGACGAGGAAATCTACGGCGCCCGCCGGGCCGGCCTGGACGAGGTCATGTCCTCCTGCGACGTGGTGAGCGTCCATCACGCCGACGTTCCGGAAAACTGGAACATCATCAACGCCCGGACGCTGGGTCTCATGAAGAAGGGGGCCCGGCTCATCAACACGTCCCGGGGCAGAATGATCAACGAGGCGGACCTGGTCGAAAAGCTCGAGACCGGGGACATCACGGCCTACCTGGACGTCACGCATCCCGAACCGCCGGCGGAGGGGCACCCCTTTTACCGGCTGCCGAACTGCGTGCTGACTCCCCATGTCGCGGGGTCCATCGGCCGGGAAACCGAGAGAATGAGCCTTTTCTGCCTGGAAGAGCTGAAGCGTTTTCTCGCCGGCGAGCCGCTGCAGGGGCTGGTGGATTTTTCGAAGCTGGATTCCCGGGCCTGAATCTGGTATACTGTGCCGTAATCCGGAATTGCGGAGGAGGGCTTCATGAGCGGAATCGTACCGGAACTGGAAAAACGCAGGGCACGGCGGGCGCTGAGGAGCGACCCCATCCCGGACGATGTGATCGACCGGATCATGACCGCGGCGACCCTCGCTCCGTCCTGTTTCAACAACCAGTCCTGGCGGTTCGTCGTCGTCAGGGAGGCGGCGGGCCTGGAACTCGTCAAAAGCCACCTCTCCAAAAACAACGTCTGGGCGACGCCGTCGCCGTGCATGATCCTGGCGGCAACCAAGGCCGATCTGGACTGCAGGCTCGACGCCGGCAGGGAGTACGCCCTCTTCGACACGGGCATGGCGGTGATGGCCCTGCAGCTCCAGGCCGTCAGGGAGGGGCTGTACGTCCACCCCATCGCGGGCTACCGGGCCCCGGAACTGCGGGCGGCGATGGGCATTCCCGAGGACTATGTTCTCATCACGGTGATCATCCTCGGGTATCCCGGCACCGATCTCACGCATCTGGACGAAAAGCAGAAGGCCATGGAAACGATGGAACGCCAGCGGAAGCCCCTGTCCGACGTGGCGGCCCGGGAAACCTGGTCCTTTACCTCCTAGAAATCCATGCGGCTGCGGTTCGCTGAAATCGGAAGCGGAGCTCCTCTTTTCCTCCTCCATGGGCTTTTCGGGTCCGGGGACAACTGGGCCTTCATCGCCCGGAGGCTCGCGGGCCGCTTCCGCTGCGTACTGCCGGACCTGCGAAACCACGGCGGGTCCGGGTGGTCCGGTCCCTTTACTTTTCGGGACATGGCGGCGGACATCCTCGAGACCGCCGACGGACTGGGCATGCGGAGTTTCGCCGTCCTTGGGCATTCCCTGGGCGCGAAGGCCGCGATGACCTGCGCCCTGCTTGCCCCGGACAGAGTGATGCGTGTCGCCGCGGCGGACATGGCCCCCCGCGCCTACGAGGGCGGGGACCTCCTCCGCCTCGCCCGGATCATGCAGCGCCTCGACCTGTCCGGCTTTTCGTCCCGGGCCGACGCCGACGCCGCCCTGGCGGCGGAGGTGCCCGATCCCTCCGTCCGGGGTTTCCTGCTGAAAAACCTCCGGGATGGGGACGGAGGCATGGTCTGGCGCCTCAATCTCGCGGCCATCAGCGATTCCTTCTCCGCGCTGTCGGCCTGGAACGAGGACGGCCGGGTCTTCCCGGGACCCGCCCTTTTTCTGCGGGGGGAAAAATCCGGCTACGTTTGTGACGACGACATGCCGGGAGCCCGGAAATTCTTTCCCGCCGCGGAGTTCGTTACGGTGCCCGAGGCGGGCCACTGGGTCCACGCCGACAACCCGGACTTCGTCGTGCGGGCGATGGAGGAGTTTTTCGCATGAAGCGGGACATCCTGGCCGGAAAGCCTCTTCCCCTCGGCGCGAGCTCCCACGAGAGGGGCACCCAGTTCGCGGTGTTCTCCCGCCACGCCACGGCGGTGTCCCTGCTGCTGTTCGACGCGCCGGAGGACCGGATCCCGCGGGAGGAAATCGCCTTCGATCCCCGGCTCAACCGGACCGGGGACGTGTGGCACGTTTTCCTTCCCGGCGTGAAACCGGGAACCCTCTACCTCTACCGGATGGATGGTCCCTACGCCCCGGAGAGCGGGCACCGCTTCAACCGGAACAAGGTCCTCATCGACCCGTACGCGAAGGCCCTTACGGGAAATTTCCGCTGGAGGCTCAACCGCGCCCTCGGCTGGGACCCGGCTTCGCCGGACAGGGACCTTTCGTTCAATTCGGAATTCGATCCGTCCGGCGTTCCGAAGTGCATCGTCGTCGACGACTACTTCGACTGGCAGGGGGACAGACCCCTCAACTACCCCCTGCGGCACAGCATCATCTACGAAACCCATGTGCGGGGCCTCACGATGGGTCCCGGCTCGGAGGTCGATCATCCCGGCACGTACCTGGGCATCGTCGAGAAGATTCCGTACTTCAAAAAGCTCGGCGTCACGAGCCTGGAGCTCCTGCCGATCATGGAATTCGACGAATTCGAGTTCGACCGCAAAAACCCGCTCACCGGCGAGACCCTGCAGAATTACTGGGGCTACAGCACCATCGCCTTTTTTGCGCCCAAGGGGTCCTACGCGGCGACGGACGCGCTGGGCGGGCAGGTCCGGGATTTCAAGACCATGACCCGGGAGCTCCACAAGGAGGGCATCGAGGTCATCCTGGACGTGGTCTTCAACCACACCGGGGAGGGCAACGAGCTCGGCCCCACCTATTCCTTCCGCGGCCTGGACAACGGCATCTATTACATGCTGGACGAAAACCGCCGCTACTACAAGAATTTCTCCGGCTGCGGCAACACTCTGAACTGCAACCATCCCCTGGTGCGGAACATGATCATCGACAGCCTGCACTACTGGGTCATGGAGATGCATGTGGACGGTTTCCGCTTCGACCTGGGTTCCATCCTCGGGAGGGACCAGAAGGGCAACCTGATGGAAAACCCGCCGATGCTGGAAATGATCGCCGAGGATCCGGTGCTGCGGAACACGAAGATAATCGCCGAGGCGTGGGACGCCGCGGGGGCCTACCAGGTGGGCTGGTTCCCGGGGGGGCGCTGGGCGGAATGGAACGACCGGTACCGGGACGACGTGCGCCGGTTCTGGCGGGGCGACGACGTCACCGTCGGGGCCTTCGCGACCCGGCTCACCGGCAGCTCGGACCTGTACCTGCGGGACGGCCGCAAGCCCTTCCACAGCATCAACTTCGTCACGTCCCACGACGGCTTCACCCTGAACGACCTGGTTTCCTACGAGCGGAAGCACAACGAGCCGAACGGGGAGGACAACCGGGACGGCAACGACAACAACCTGAGCGCGAATTACGGCGTCGAGGGGGAGGCGCCCCCGGGGTCCGGCATGGAGGAAATCCGGAACCGGCAGGTGAAGAACTTTCTCGCCACCCTTCTCCTGTCCCTGGGAACGCCGATGGTTCTGGGGGGCGACGAATTCCGCCGGACCCAGGGGGGAAACAACAACGCCTACTGCCAGAACAATACGGTTTCCTGGTACGACTGGCGTCTTCCCGGCTATTACGGGGACATTCTGGATTTTACCGCGAAGCTCATACGGTTCCGGCTCCGGCATCCGGCCCTGCTGCGACCGGAGTTCTACACCGGGAGGGATTCGAACTACACCGCCATGCCGGACATCACCTGGTTCGACGAGAAGGGGCGGGCCCCCGATTGGGGCCTGCAGAAAAAACTGCTTGCCCTCCGGATCGACGGCACCGAGGCCTCCGTCGAAAGGGACAGGGACGCCAACGACCTGTTCCTCATGTTCAATTCAGGCGATACGGACCGGAATTTCGTCGTCGGCCCGCCGCGGCAAGGCGCCTTCTGGTACCGGGTGATCGACACGGCCCTGGAGCCTCCCGCGGATTTCGCGGAAGACGGCGCGAAGCGCCTGCGGCCGCAGAACCGCTGCTACGTGAGCGGCAGGTCCCTCGTTCTTCTTGTCGCGAAATGAGGTTTTCACGAACCGCCGCCGCTTGACGCGAAATCACCGCCGGGGATATTGTAGTCGAACATGAAATTCACCCGTAAGGCACGTCTCCTTCTTCTGCTGACGAGCATCCTCTTTCTCAGCATGTTCTCGCGGCTCATTTTCTCCCCCCTTCTCATTTTCATCCGGGAGGACCTCGGTCTGTCCCAGTCCCAGGCGGGAAGCCTTTTCCTCGTCATCACCCTGGGGTATTCGCCGGGGATGCTGTTATCCGGTTTTCTGACGGCCCGGATCCGGCATCGGGGAGGCATCATCCTGTCCCTGCTGCTGGTGGCGACGGGGCTTTTCATCGTGTCCCTGAGCACCTCGTACGGATTCATGCTGGCCGGACTCTGGGTCCTCGGCATCGGCACGGGCATGTACCCCACTTCGGGAATAGCGACGATCCACGAGACGGTGAATTCCAGGCGGACGGGGCAGGCCCTGGCCATTCACGAAATGGGGCCTAACATGGCGTACTTCGCCGCGCCGCTGATGGTCCTTCTGCTGAACGAGATCATCGGCTGGCGGGGAATTCTGCTTGTCATCGTCATCATCAATCTGCTTCTGGCCCTGGTTTATGTCCGCAGGGGGTCGGGCGGCATGTCCTACGGCAAGCCCCCCCATTTCAGCCGCCTTCTCGCCATCGCCCGGCTGCCGGAAGCCTGGTTCATCTTCTTTCTTTTCTGCATAGCCTTGAGCGCAATGCAGGGCGTTTATTCGATTCTTCCCCTGTTCCTGGTCGCCGAAAAGGGCATGACGCCGGACCGGGTGAACACCCTTATCAGCATTTCACGAATTTCCGGGGTCATCGTGCTGTTCATTTCCGGGACCCTGGTGGACCGCTTCGGCGCCCGTCCCGTCATTGTGACGGCCTTCGCCGTGTCGGGTATCGCCACCGTTTTCGTGAGTCTCTCGGGCGGCCTCCTCCTGTGGACGGCGGTGGTGGTCCAGCCGGCCCTGCTGGCGGCTTTCTTTCCCGCCGGACTCATGATCGTGTCCCGGATCGGGCCGCCGGAATCGCAAAACGTGACCTTTTCGGTGATCATCAACTTCGCCGTGTTTTTCGGAAACGGCATCGTGCCGACCTTCATCGGCTGGCTGGGGGACAGGGACGCCCTCTCCGCGGGGTTTCTCCTCATCGCGGCAGCCACTCTTTTCGCCGCGTTCGTGCTGTACCTGAACAGGAATTTCGGGGGGACGAAGGCCGCCCCCCCGGCGGAACCGGAAACTTAGGGGGGCCGCCCGGCGAAAATCGCGGTGCCGTTGCCGCGGGTCATCCCACCGGGACCCAGCCTCCCGTCTTTTCAGACGCGAAAAGCGCGTCCAGCACCTTCATGTTCGCCACCGCGTCCCCGGGGGTCATCGGCGCCGGTTTTCCCGCCCGGACGGCCTCGCCGAAGGCCCGGAACATCAGCGCGTACTGATCCGCCGGCCCCAGGGCTAATTTGCGGGAGGCGATCCTGGTCGTCACCTCCACCTCCGCGGGAACGTCGGGAAACATGTTGACCGGAAGATTCACCCGGATCTCGCCCTCCGTCCCCCGGATGTCGACCCCCTGCCCCGGCCAGCCCGCCGTTCCCACCGTGAAGAGCGCCCTCGCCCCGCCGAAATCAAGAATTCCCGAAGATAGCGTGTCGGTCCGGAACTCCGGATCCCGGTGGATCAGCGATACGACCCGTTTCGGCTCGGCGCCCATCACGAACCGGGAAATGGAAACCGCGTAGCTGCCGATGTCGTAGACGGCGCCGCCCCCGGTTTCCGGCCGGTTGCGGATGTTGTCCGGATCCCGGTTGGCGTAGGACTGCTGGAAATGGATGGAACGGATCTCGCCGATTTCGCCGTTTTCGACGATTTCCCGCACCCGGAGCCACTGGGGGTGGAAGCGGTACATGAAGGCTTCCATCAGGATGACGCCCTTTTTCCGGGCATGCTCCGCGGCGTCGACGGCTTCCGCGGTGTTCATCGCGAAGGGTTTCTCGCAGAGGATGTGCTTGCCGGCGTCCGCGGTCTTTTTGATCCACACGGCGTGAAGGTTGTTCGGCAGGGGAATGTACACGGCCTCGATGTCGGCGTCCCGGAGAAGCTCCTCGTAGGATCCGTACGCCCGGGGAATGCCGAACCGGGCGGAGGCGCTCCGGGCCTTTTCGGGGGAGCGGGAGGCGACGGCGACGAAATTCGCCCAGCGGCCGTCCTTCACCGCCGGATGGACCCGGAGGGCGTAGTGTTTCGATACGGACAGGACTCCCCAGTTCACAGGTTTCATCGTAATCTCCTTTTCACGGCCGGAAATATTCTGTATTCTTGCAGCGATTATAGAGGAGAAAATCCGGATGATCAAACGTTCCGAGGTAAAACGAGCCCAGGAAAGGGCGTTCGCGATGATCCGCAGGGCGGGGATACCGGTGCGGGATGAAGAGAAGGCCGCGATAGCCGCCGCCGACTTCGGCCTGTCCCGGCTGGAGGAGTTCGGAGCGGAAATTCTCACCCTGGTCGAGACGGGCCGGTACGGGGCGAAGATCATCGTCCTCTTTCCCGGGCAGATCCTTCCGGAACACTGGCACCCGCCGGTCGGGGACGACCCGGGCAAGGAGGAAACGATCCGGGCAGCATGGGGGGACCTCTACCTTTTTACGGAAGGGCCGGACACGATGCGCCGCGGCCGGATACCGGCGGGCAGCGAGCCCGCCTTCATCTGCCGCAGGGAGCTGGTTATGGCCCCCGGCGACCAGATAACCTTCCGGCCCGGAGAGAAGCACTGGTTCCAGGGCGGGCCGGAGGGCGCGGTGCTCTACAGCTTTTCGTCCGTCGTCCGGGACACCCTGGACGGCTTCACCGATCCCGGCGTGGTGCGGACGACGAAGATCGTCGAGGACTGACGGGAACCGAAACGGCGGCGCCCCGCGGACACCGTTCGTTTCTCATACCGGGCAGGAATTCGCGATTTTCAGCGTGAAGACCGACGGATGCTTTTCCATGGAAACCTTGATTTCCTCGTTCAGCGCGCCGAAGACCTCGTCGTACCCTCCGATGACGACCGTGCTCATTCCGCCGGGGACGATCTGTATCCCCGGGCGAGCCTTCAGCCGGGAAATGAATTCCGAAACCGGTGGTCCGTACGCGCTCACAAGGGGATAGAAGCTGATCTCCACCGAAATGTCCATTTTCAAACCTCCTTCGCGGCGCGGACGGCGATGAACGCCGGCGGAAGCGCGGACGCCCGGGGCGAACCGTCCAGAATCTCCAGGGCCGGCGAGAAGTGCACGCAGGTCCGCGTTTCCCGGCAGGCGAAGGGGGCCAGCAGGTCCCTGACCGCCGCTTCCGTAATCAGCCGGCCCCGGCTGAGAACCGGGTCCGCGTCCACGTTTTTCGCCAGTTCCGACGCGGCGTTCAGGAATCCGCCGATGAAGAAGCCGCCCGGTTTCAGCACCCGCAGGATTTCCCGCACCGCCGCCGCCGGGTCCTCCAGGAATTCGAAAACGGTTATCGCCGCGACTGCGGGAAAGGCCCCGTCCGGAAAGGGCAGACTTTCGGCTGATGTGCGGACAAAGGTCTTTCCCGCCCCCCGCCCGCGGGCGACGTGGAGCATGTGTTCCGACGGGTCCGTCGCGGTGACGCTAAAACCGCGGGCCGCGAAATGTTCCGTCCAGTGGCCCGTGCCGCAGCCGATTTCCAGAAGCTCCGTTTTCGGCAGGTTCCTGATCAGCTCATCCACCGCCTTCTTTTCCAGGATGTCGACTTTCCGGCCCATTTCCGTGGAGTAGTACGAATCGTATTTTTCGGCGATTTCCCGTGTGAAAACATGCGGACCGGCGTCGGGTTTTTTCATGCGCTCATCTCCTGATCGGAACATCCCGAAAATCCTGCGCTGAATCGGCTGATGTGTCAAGGTTTCGCCCGCCCCGCGGCGCCGTTCCGGGAAGGCTTTTTCCGCTGGACGGAAACTCCGCGGCGGATTACTATAACCTCATGGCGGCCACGAGCAAAGAGAGGATCTCCCGGGTACTCGGCGGGGAAATCCCCGACAGGGTCCCCCTGGACCTGGGGGGCATCAACAATTCCACGATGCATCGCGAGGTGGAGGAGAATCTCTGCCGGGTCCTGGGCTTCCCGTATTCCGGGAGCACCATCGTCGCTGTGGACCAGCAGGTCGTCGTTCCGGACGAACGGATCCTGCGCCACTTCGAGGCGGACACCCGCTGTCTGTACATCCGTGAAGCCGTCCCGTGGCGGGAGGGGAAGGACGGGGTGATGTACGACCAGTGGGGAATCGGGCGCGTGTTCGACGGCCGCTACTACACCATGCGGGAGCATCCCCTGGCGGGAATGACGCCCCGGGAGGCCCTCGCCGCGTACCGGTGGCCGGACCCCCGGGCTGAGGCCCGCATCGCCGGACTCCCCGAGCTCGCGGAATCCTACGGAGGCCGGTACTGCCTGGTCCTGGAAGGCTTCCGGGAGGCGTCCTTCGGCCTGCCGTCGTGGATCCGGGGCATGACTGACTTCTACATGGACCTGGCCGGCGACCCGGTGTTCGCCCACGAGTTCCTCGACCGGACCCTGGAGTGGAACCTGGAGGTCATGCACTTCGTCATGGGACGGATCGGGAAGTACGTGGACATTTTCAAGTTCGCCGACGATCTGGGCACCCAGGCGTCGCTTATGATTTCCCCGGACATGTACCGGGAGTTTATAAAGCCCCGGCACGCCCGGATCGTCCGGGAGATGAAGAAGTACGGCGTGAAGGTTCTTTTCCATTCCTGCGGGGCTGTCCGTCCCCTCATTCCGGACCTGATCGAGATC
The DNA here is from genome assembly GCA_964529055.1 of uncultured Spirochaetaceae bacterium. Lineage (GTDB taxonomy): Bacteria > Spirochaetota > Spirochaetia > DTKZ01 > DTKZ01 > JAKQWJ01. The sequence continues at coordinate 13,079 of CAZGUL010000003.1, read as the reverse complement.
GGCATCGACGCCCTGAACCCGGTGCAGATCTCCGCGGAGGGGATGGAGCCTGCGGGGCTCAAGCGGGATTTCGGCGGGCGGATCGCCTTCTGGGGCGGCGGCATCGACACCCAGGAGACCCTTCCCCGGTCGACGCCGGAAGAGGTGAAGGAAGAGGTGCGCCGGAACATGGAAATCTTCAAGCGGGGGGGAGGCTACGTCTTCGCGCAGGTGCACAACATCCAGCCCGACGTCCCCGCGGAGAACGTGATCGCCATGCTCGAGGCTTACCGGGAATGCCGGGATTACTGAACGGAAAATGAACGCCGGCGCCGCGCCGGTCTGGGTGGGGAGGTTGTTGTCATGAGAAAATCGATCCTGTTTCTGGCGGTCGCCCTCGTCGCGGGCCTGGCGGGCTGCGCCGTGACCCCGGCCCCGCGCGAAGCCGTTCCGGCGGGCCGGTCGGCGGTGACGTTCCGGGTGGAAAATTCCCTGTACATGGAGGCCCGTGTCTTTTTCGACAATACGGAAATCGGCCGGCTGGCGGATTTCATGGAAGGCCGGGGATATATTCCCGCCGAGCCGGGGGAACATGAAGTGATCCTGATCCTCTGCCCCAGCATCAGGGTGATGAACGAGATTATAACCGTCCCGGCGGGCTCCGTCCGGGTCGTTACGGTGAAGTGAGGTCCCTCACCAGGATCCGGCTCCGCCGGGACAGATCGTAGACGGCGCGCTTTTTCTCCGGCAGCGAGGAAAGGTCGCCCTCCTCGAATCCCTGTTTCAGGAACCAGTCCGCGGTCCGGGTGGTCAGCACGAAAACCCGGGACAGGCCGGTCTCCTTCGCCTTTTCGCAAAGGTATCCGATCAGCCGGGGCCCGACGCCCAGATGGGAGTACTCTTCGTCCACGGCGACGCCGGCGATTTCGCCCACACCTTCGGGATACCGGTGCAGGGCGGCGGATGCGTGAATCGCGTCGTCCACCTCGAACACGATGTAGTCCCCGTAGGTTTCCGACAGGATTTCCTCGGACCTCGGCACCAGGATGCCTTTCTCGACGAAAGGCTTCATGACCCGCAGAACTTCGATGGTCTCGTTCTGCCGCATGGGGCGGATGCCGCTGTACCTGTTGGAGTACACCATCGTGCCGGAGCCCAGGTTCGAGAATATTTCCTTCAGGATCATGCCGTCGGAGCGGCCGTCAAGGATGTGGACCCGTTCGACGCCGGCCTCGCAGGCCCTGCGGGCCTTCATCAGAAGGTCCAGCTCGTTTCTCCCGGGGTTGCGGGAAAAGAACCGTTCCAGATCGGCCAGGCTGAAGTTGCTGATCCTGCCGTCCGGCGACACCGGCACCCCTTCGGGAACGTCGTAGTCATCAGCGGAAAGCCCCGGATTGGAGGTGATGAAAAAAAGCTTTTCCGCCCCCAGCCGGGAGGCCGTCACCACCGCCAGGTCGTTGGACGGAATGTTGTAGGGCCGGCCCGTGGAATTCCACCCGATGCAGGGCAGAATGGGAATGAAGTTGTCGTCCAGAACGCTCCGCACCGCGTCGGTCAGCACCTTCTCGACGATGCCGGCGCTCTGGAAATCCACTCCGTCCACGATTCCCATCCCCCGGGCCCGCACCCAGTTGCCGATGACCGCGTTGATTTCCGAACCGGAAAGGCAGGTCATGATGCGGTTGGCCGCGTCGAAGGCCGCCATCTTTATAAAGGGCATGGCCTCGCTGCTGGTGGCCCGGACGCCGTTGATGACCCTGTCCTGGATTTTGTAGACCGCCAGGATTTCGTCAATCCTCTCCTTGGCGCCGGGAATCAGCACGATCCGGATGCCCGTCTCGTGGAGGCGAGCCACGTCCTTGATGAAAACCGGGAAGTGCGGGTCCTCGATGACGGTGTAATCGATCTTGATGACGAAAGTCTTGTTTTTGAACTGCCGGAGGTACTGGAAAACCTCCCGGATGGTCTCGACACCCGCCCGCTGCGCGTCGTTCGTTTTCGTCGTCATGCATACATCGTACAATGAAAGCCGGCGCTTGACAACCGAGGGTGTTCCGACGGAAAAAAACATTGACTTCCCGGGAAAAGCCGCCTATAATGCTCGTTAGTCGCAAAATAGAAAAAAATATTGAGCGGTATGAATAAAAAAAGGTCCCGTCATAACGGAATTCTGCAAAGTTTGGACACCCTCGACGTCGTGCCCGTCGAGAAGCTGGCGGCGGAATTCGGGCTGTCCGAAGCCACCATCCGCCGGGACCTGGAGGAGCTGGAGCAGGCGGGCAGGATCGTGCGGACCCGGGGCGGCGCGCGGCTGCTGCGGGGGCTTCCGGAAATCGCGAAGAAATTCGAGGAACGCGGCCGGCTGCGGCTGGCGGAAAAAAGCCGGGTCGTCGCGGAGGCGGAAAAGCACATACCTCCGGGGAGCGTGGTCGCGCTGGACAACGGCACCACGAGCTGGCTCCTCGCGAAGCGCCTGAAGACCGGCAAGGGCATTACGGTGGCGACCAACAGCCTTCCCATCGTCGAGGAGCTCGGGATCGACTCGGAGACCCAGCTCCTCGTTTCCGGCGGGATTTTCCGCGCCCGGAACCTGGACCTCATCGGCCCCCGGGCCGTGGAGTTTTTCGCGGACCTGGCGCCGGACATCGCGGTCGTAACCTGCGACGCCTACAAGCCCGGCCAGGGCCTCTACAAGCTCAGCGACGCCAGCGCCGACATCGCGCGGGCCATGGTGGCGGCGGCGAAGCGGGTCTTCGTCATCGCGGACCACACGAAGATCGGCGCCCCCGGCTCCTACCGGTTCCTGAAGCCGGCGGAGATCGAGCTCTTCTTCGTCGATTCGGCGGCGCCGGAGGAAACGAGAAAACTGCTGAAGGGCGAGCCCTTCAAGACTTTTTATTGCTGACAATTTAGGGAGGAAAATCATGTCCATCGCCAATGCACGGGAAATGCTTCTGAAGGCCACGCGTGAAAAATACTCGGTGGGGGCCTTCAACGTTACGAGCCTGGTCCAGATGACGGCCGTCGTGGAGGCGGCGACGAAAAAGCGCTCAGCGGTGATCATCCAGTCCTCGGTGGCGCCGGCCAAATTCTTCAAGCCCGAGGTCATGGGGGCGGCGTACCGGGCCCTGGCGGCCGCGTCCCCGTATCCCGTGTGCCTGCACCTGGACCACTGTACCGAGCCGGATTTCTGCAAGAAATGCGCCGACGCGGGGTACACCAACATCATGATCGACGCGTCCAAGGAGCCCTTCGAGAAGAACCTGGAAATCACGAAGGACGTGGCGGACTACTGCCACAAGGCGGGCGACATAACCGTGGAAGGCGAACTCGGCACCGTCGTCGGCGTGGAGGACGACATCAAGGTCACCGGCCAGGAAGTCACCCTCTGCGACCCGGACAAGGCGGAGGAGTTCGTCCGCCGCACCGGCATCGACCTTTTCGCTCCCGCCATCGGGACCGCCCACGGGGTTTACAAGTCGGAGCCGAAAATCGACTTCGATCTCTTCGCCAGGATCGCCGACATAATCAACGGCAAGGGGGTCAGGGTGCCCCTGGTCATCCACGGGGGAACGGGACTCTCCGACGAGGTGACCCGCCGGCTCGTGACGCTGGGCGGTTCGAAATTCAACGTTTCCACCGAGCTCAAGCACGTCCTTATCGACGCCACCGCCGACTATCTCGCGGCCAGCAAGAAGGACTACAACCCGGGCAAGCTGGACGCGGCGGTTTTCGCGAAAACCGTGGAAGCCATCGGGCGGTGGATCGACATTCTCGGCGGCGCGGGAAAATACTAGAAAACGGGGAGAGGGAAACATGATCAAGGCTGTTCTATTCGACCAGGACGGGGTCATCGTCGACACCGAGCGGGACGGGCACAGGGTCGCCTTCAACAGGACCTTCAAGGAATTCGGGCTGGACGCCGAATGGGACGTGGAGCTGTACCACAAGCTGCTCCAGATCGGCGGCGGCAAGGAGAGGATGAAGCACTACTTCGAGAAGATATACACCGGGAAGCTGCCGGAAGAGCTGGACGGGCTCGTCAAGAAAATGCACGAGAAAAAAACCGCCGCCTTCATCGACATCCTGGAATCCATGCCGCTCCGGCCGGGGGTTCACCGGTTCATGCGGGAAATCAAGGCCGCGGGTCTCAGGATCGGCATCTGCACCACGTCCAACGAGAAGGTGGCCCACACCATCGCGGACCGCAAGCTCGGCGACATCGGCTTCGACGTGCTGATCGCAGGCGACATGGTGACGAAGAAAAAGCCCGACCCGGAAATCTACCTTTCCGCGATGGCGAAGATCGGCGTGCAGCCCGGGGAGACCCTGGTGGTGGAGGACTCCAGCATCGGCGTGCGGGCCGGCAAGGCCGCGGGCTGCCGGGTCCTGGCCACGGTGAACGGCTACACGAGGGACGAGGACCTCTCCGGAGCGGACATCGTCGTGACCTGCCTCGGCGACGAGGGGGGTGAAAAGGCCGGGTTTCCCGGAAAGAGCATCCCCCTGGCGAAGAGCGGGATCGTCTCCTTCGGCGACATCGTAAAGGCGCTGGCATGAAAATACTGAGCATCGATTTCGGCACGTCGTCGGTCAAGATGGCCGTTCTCAACGACAGGGAAGAGATCCTGACCGACGCGAAGGAAGAGTACGCGTACCAGGTCATCGACAAGCACAAGATCCAGATCGACCCGGAGATCATGTACGCCGCCTTCCTGAAGGGGATGAAGAAATTCTCCGCCCATCTGAAGGACATCGAACTGGTTGTACCCTGCGTGTTCGCGCCGGTGTTCATCCCGCTGGGGAAGGACGGAAAAGCCCTGCATCCGGCGATCATCCACCTGGACCGGCGCAGCTACGCACAGTCGAAGTTCGCGCTGGCGGCGGTGGGCAGGAAGGACTTCCTGTCGATAAACGGTAACCTGCCCTTCGCGGGCGGCATTTCCTGCACCAGCATGCTCTGGTACAAGGACAACCTGCCGGAGCTGTACCGGAAAACCTACAAGCTCGGCCACATGAACACCTTCCTGCAGCGGAAGCTCACCGGCAAGTGGCTCATCGATCCGTCCAACGCGTCCTTCACCGGGCTGTACGAAACCCTGAAAATGGGGACCTGGTCCGGGAAGATCTGCGGCGCCCTGGGCATCGACCGGGGACTGCTGCCGGAAATCACCCCGTCCATCAGCATCGCCGGGCCCCTCACGAAAGAAGCCGCGGCGGACACGGGCCTGCGGGCGGGCATCCCCGTCGCGATGGGCGCCAACGACACCACCTCCGCCGCCTTCGGTTCCGGGGCCGTCAACAACGGCGACATCCTGAATATTTCGGGCAGCAACGAGATCATCACCGTGACGACGGACGCGCCTGTTCCCCACGAGAAGTACTACATCCGCTCGTCCATGGAGCCGGGAAAGTGGCTGTACCTGGCCATAACCGTGGGAGGCTTCGCGCTGGAATGGTTCCGGAAGGAGTTTTATTCGGAGATGGACAAGAAAACGTTCTACGGAACCTTTCTGTCCGAATTCGTCAAAACCCACACGCACACGGACGTCAAATTCAAGCCCTACCTGGCGGGGGACCGCCACAGTCTGGTCAAGAAAAAGGGCGCCTTCACGGGGCTCACGTTCGAGAGCACCCGGGAAGACCTCCTGCTGGGCCTCCTCGTCGGAACCTACGAGCCGGTCTTCAACACCATAAACATTCTGAAAAAACGGATGACGCTGAATCCCCACATCTTCTGGACCGGCGGCATGGTCAGCGGCGCGTACCAGGACTTCAAGCGCAGGATTTTCAAGGGCTTCGACTTCAACATGAGGCGGGAATGCTCCACCATCGGGAACCTGAAGGTGGCCCTGCTGCTCAAGGACAAGCTGAAATAGGAGAAACCATGGCAACGCTGAAAGAAAAACTGACCGGGGTTTTCCCCCCGGTGATGACGCCCTTCGCGAAGGGCAGGATCGACTTCGCCGGTCTGGAGTCCAACATCCTCAAAATGAACGGGACCCGGCTCCGGGGCTACATGCCCCTGGGCAGCAACGGCGAGTTCCGGAGCCTCACCGACGATGAGTCCCTGAAAGTCGTCCGGCTCATCGCGGACAAAAAGTCAGCCGACAAGACCCTGATGGTCGGAACCGGCCGGGAATCGGCGTACGCGACGATCGAATTCACGAAGAAGGCGGCCGACCAGGGCGCCGAATTCTCCAGCATCCTGACCCCGCACTATTACGCGAAAAAAATGACCGACGCGGCCCTGGTGCGTTACTTCACCGAGGTCGCCGACGCCTCGCCGATTCCGGTGCTGATGTACTGCGCCCCGGGCTTCGCGGCGGGGGTCCTGCTGACCCCGGCGGCGGTTTCCGAACTCGCCCGGCATCCGAACATCGTCGGCATGAAGGACACCTCCAAGGAGGACATCGCCGGGTACGTGAAGGCGGTGCCGCCGGGGGCGGAATTCCACGTCCTCGCCGGGTCGGTGACGAAATTCCTGTACGGTCTGCAGAGCGGCGCCATCGGCGGCGTCCTCTCCATGGCGAACTACTTCCCCGAGCTCTGCTGCGAGCTTCAGGACCTCTTCGCCGCCGGGAAGGCGGACGCGGCGGAGGTGCTCAGCGCCCGGCTCGTTTCGCTGAACGAAAAGACCACGGGCAGGCACGGGGTCGCGGGGGTCAAGGCCGCGATGAACCTTCTGGGCTACGCGGGCGGGGAGCCCCGTGTGCCGCTCCTGCCGCTGGGACCCGCCGAGCTCGACGAGCTCCGGGGCATCCTGAAAGGCGAGGGATTCCTGAAATGACGAAAATCCTGCTTTCCCAGGAGATCCACCCGGAGGGGCGGAAAATCCTGGAGGGGAAATTCGATATCCTCCTGCCGCCGGACACCTCCCAGGCCGCCCTGGAGGCGGCGGTGCGGGACGCCGAGGGGATCATCCTGCGGACCACCTCCGCGGTCACCCGCGAGGTCATCGCCGCCGCGCCGAAGCTCAAAATCATTTCCCGCACCGGCGCCGGCGTGGACAACGTGGACGTCGCCGCCGCCACGGAGCGGGGCATCCTGGTCTGCAACCTCCCGGCGGTGAACAACCTGTCGGTGGCGGAGCACGCGGTTGCCATGATGATGAGCCTTGCCAAGGACCTTCCGGCAATGGACCGGGCGGTCCGCGGCGGCGCCTGGAAACAGCGCAACGCGGGCCGCGCCGTGGAACTGGAGGGGAAGACCCTCGGGGTCGTCGGTATGGGCAACATCGGTTCGCTGGTGGCGAAAAAGTGCCGTCACGGGCTGGGCATGCGGATCCTCGCTTACGACCCCTACGCGGCGGACAAGTTCCCGGGGGAGGATTACGAGTTCACCCCGTCCCTGGAGCGGCTCTTCGCCGAGGCGGACGTCGTGACCCTTCACTGTCCGAACATCCCCGAGACCCGGGGCATGGTGAACCGGGAACTTCTCTTTTCGATGAAAAAGGACGCGTACTTCGTCAACTGCGCCCGCGGGGAAGTGGTGGACGAGGCCGCGCTGGTCGACCTCCTGAAGGAGAAACGCATCGCCGGAGCGGGGATCGACGTTTTCGCCGCCGAGCCGCCCGGGACGGACAACGGCCTTCCCGGCCTGGACAACGTCATCCTTTCGCCCCATTCGGCGGCGCTGACACGGGAGGCGACGGTCCGCATGTCCACCGAGGCGGCCCGGGCGGTCCTCGACTTCTTCGCGGGCCGGCGGCCCCGGTACATTTACAACGCGAAGGAGCTCGGCTGAAGAAAGTTTGTTGACAAATGGGGGATGCGAGGTTAGCCTGATAGGAACGTCCGTTCCCGTAACTCTGGAAGCAGGGCGAAGACAGTCCGCTTTAATATCTGGAACCCGCACCGCGGGAACCCAAGGAGGCAGAGATGAAAAAGATCCTGATTGTGCTGCTGGCGCTGACGATTGTCGCGGCGGCATGGGCGGGAGGGTCGTCCGAGACCGGCAAGTCCGCGAAAGCGGCTTCGGCGAAATTCCTCATCAAATACGCACACGGCGATCCGCCCGACGCGCTCACCGCTTCGGCCCATGCGGATTCGGTGCAGTACAAGACTTACGTGGAAGACAGGTCGGGCGGCCGCGTCGTCGTGGAGATCTATCCGGGAACCGAGCTCGGTTCCGAGCGGGAACTGCTCGAGGGTGTAAAGCTCGGCAGCATCCAGATCTGCAACGTCAGCGAAGGCACCGTGGGCACCTTCTTCCCTGAAATTCTTGCCACGGCGATCCCCTACGCTTTCCGCACCTACACCGAGGCGTGGGCAACCCTGGACAGCCCCTTCATGAAAAACCTGATGGCCGAAATGACCCGCAAAACCGGGATCCGCTGCCTGGACGTCAACCAGAACGGGTTCCGCAACTTTTCCAGCGGCGTGCGGCCGATAAAGACCCCCGCGGACATGGCGGGCCTGAAGTTCCGGACCATGGAACACCGGGGACACATGAAGATGGTCGAGGCCCTGGGGGCCAAACCCGTTCCCATCGCGTGGGGCGAGCTCTACACCGCTCTGCAGCAGAAGGTCGTGGACGGGCAGGAAAACCCGCCGAGCCTGGTGAACGCGATGAAGTTCTACGAAGTCCAGAAGTACTACACCCTGGACGGACACATCTACAGCGTCGACTTCACGTTCATCAACAACAAGTTCTACAACGGCCTGCCCGAGGACCTGCGCCAGATCGTCTACGAAGGCGCCAAGATTTCCGGCACCACCCACAGGGCCCTGGAAACCTACGCGTCCAGCGTCACCGCCATCGACAAGCTGAAGAAGAGCGGCATGGAGGTCTACACCCCCACCGCAGCTGAAATCGCGCAGTTTCAGAAACTCACCCAGGGTCCCGTCATGGAATGGATCAAGGGCGAGATCGATCCGAAGTGGGTCGACGGCTTCATGGCGGCCATCGACGAAAGCAAGAAGGCCCTCAAGGCTCCCGCGGGCAACGAGCCCGGCGCGGGATACGTGCTGAAATAAGACTCTCCGGGCCCCTTCCCTTCGGAAGGGGCCTTTTTTCCCCGCAAAACAGAAGGAAGGAGGGCACGCTTTTCATGGTGAAGGGAATTATCGGGAAGCTCGGCCGGGTCCTGGAATGGTACGAAAAGGCCATGAAGCCCGCGATCGTGACGATTTATCTCGTGATGACGGGGATCGTCATCTACGCGGTGTACATGCGGTACGTTCTGAACGACGCCCCCTCCTGGTCGGAGGAAGTGACCCGCTACCTGATGGTCTGGGGCGCCATGATCGGGATGGGCGTCGCCGCCCGGCAGGGCAAGCACATCGGGCTGTCCGACCTGGTCACCAGGGTCTGGGGTAAGCTGTCACCCCTGGTTTTGACTCTGGGGGAAATCCTCAACCTGATCTTCTGGATCGTCGTTTTCGTATATGGAGCAAGGATGACGGTATTCGTCGCGGCCCAGAGGTCGCCGAGCATCAACCTTCCCATGTGGATCGCGTACCTCGCCGTTCCCGTCGGCGCTCTGCTTTTTCTCGTCGAGGAGTTCAGCCTGGTCCTGATCCGGATCGCGAACCTTTTCGCGAAAGAGGAGGGCAGATAACCATGGGCCTCACCTTCACGATTCTGACCTTCATCATAACCCTGTTCATCGGCGTTCCCGTCGGCGTCAGTCTGGGGCTCATGGGCCTCGTGGGCGTCATCACCCTGGGAGACCCCCTCGAAGTGGTCGCCCAGCGGATTTTCACGGGCCTGGATTCCTTCCCGCTGATGGCGATACCCTTTTTCATCCTGGCGGGGGAGCTGATGAACCACGGCAAGATAACCGACCGGCTCATCCGCTTCGCGGACCTTCTCGTCGGCCGCATCCGGGCCTCGCTGGCCCACGCCAACATCGTGGCGAGCATGTTCTTCGGGGGAATCACCGGTTCCGCGGCGGCGGACACGTCGGCCATCGGATCGATGCTGATTCCCGCGATGATCAAGCAGGGCTACGACCCGGACTTCACCGCGGCGGTCACAGCTTCCTCGTCCCTGCAGGGACCCATCATCCCGCCGAGCATTCTCGCCGTTGTGTACGGCGCGACGATGGGCGAATCCATCGGGGCCCTCTTCGCGGCGGGCATTCCCATCGGCGTCTGCTTCGGCCTGTCGGACATGGTGATCACCGCGGTCCTGGCCGTGAAGCGGAAGTATCCGAAATTCGTGCTGAATCTTCCGTGGAAGGAAAAAGTCGAGATCGTCTCCCAGGCCCTCGTCGCGCTGGTGATGCCGATCATCATCCTCGGGGGAATCCTGACGGGGGTCTTCACGCCCACCGAAGCCGCGGGGGTTTCGGCGGGATACGCGTTCGTGGCGAGCATCTTTTTCCTGAAGACCCTCAAGCTCAGGGATGTTCCCCGGGTGGTGTACAACGCGGCCCTGACCACGGCGGCGGTTTTTCTGCTGCTGGCCACGGCGCGGCTGTTCGGCTCGGTGCTGTCCACCTACCAGGTTCCCACGCTGGTCAAGAATTTCATCTTCGGCGTGTCGGAAAATCCGGTGATCGTCATCCTCCTCATCAACCTGATCCTGCTTGCCGTCGGCTGCGTCATGGACCCGGGAGCGGCGATCATCATGCTCGCGCCGACCCTGGCGCCCCTTGCCATCGCGGTCGGGATGCACCCGGTGCAGTTCGGAATGCTGATGATAACGAACCTCACGCTGGGACTCATTACCCCGCCTGTGGGTCTTTGTCTCTTCCTCGCGGCGGACATCGCGGGGATATCCATGGAAAGGGTCGCAAAGGCGGTTGTCCCGTTCCTGATCATTCACATCGTGATCGTGCTGGCCGTGTCCTTCCTGCCCGACGCGGTGCTGGTTTTCCCGAGGCTTTTCGGCTTCGTCTAGAAATGATCCGGGTCGAAAACGTCCTCCGGCGGTTCGGACCCGTCATCGCGCTGGATGACGTGAGTTTCTCCGCCGGGGACGGCGAGGCGGTCGGCCTCCTGGGCCCGAACGGGGCCGGAAAAACGACGATGATCCGGATCCTGACGGGCATTCTGCGGCCCGCCGGGGGCCGCGTCGAGATCGACGGGGTCCCCATGGAAAAGGACCCCTCGGCGGTAAAAAAGCGGCTGGGTTACCTGCCGGAAAACAACCCCCTCTATCCGGACATGAGAGTGCTGGATTATCTGAATTTCGCCGCGGACATGAAGGGAGTTCCCGCCGCACGCGCGAGGGAAGCCGCCGCGAAGGCGGCCGCGGACTGCGGCCTTTCCGGCCATGAACGGAGGACCCTGGGAAAGCTGTCGAAAGGGTACCGTCAGCGCGCGGGTCTGGCGGCCGCTCTGGTCAACGACCCCGCCTTCGTCGTGCTGGACGAACCCACCTCCGGGCTGGATCCGGAACAGATAGTGGAGTTCCGCTCCCTCATCCGCGGCCTGAAGGGAAAAAGGACCATTCTCCTTTCCACCCACATTCTCGCCGACGCGGGCGCCGTCTGCGACCGGATCGTTGTGCTCCGGCGGGGCCGGATCGCCGCCGTGGACACGGTTGAGGCCCTGCAAAACCGGCTCCGTCCCCGGGCGGAGTGGGACCTGGTCGTCCGGGGCCCGCGCGACAAAATCGAAGCGGCCATCCGCGGCGTCCCCTGCGTGAAGGAACTCGCGGCGGCGCCGGCGGAAGCCCCGGACACGTGGCGGATACGTGCCGTGACCGGTCAGGGGGACGACCCGCGGGGGGACATCGTCCGCCTCGTCGTGGAGCGGGATTTCCGGCTTCTGGAGATGAGTCCCGCCCGGCTTTCGCTGGAGGACATCTTCATGGGACTCATGACGGGGGACGGCACATGAGGGTCTTCCTCGCGCTTTACAGAAAGGACATGAAGGCCCTGTTCGGCTCGCCGGTGGCCTACGTTTTCCTCGCCGCCTTCAGCCTGCTTTCGGGCCTGTTTTTTTACCGGGGCATGCTGTTTTTTTCCGCCCTGTCGGCGCAGACCGTCAGGGGCCAGGCTGTCAACGCGAACCTGGCCGTGTTCCGGCCGCTTTTTTCCAATTACGTTTTCATTCTCGTCCTGCTCGTGCCTCTGGTGACGATGCGCCTCTTCTCCGAGGAAAGGAAATCGGGGACCCTGGAGCTTCTCGGAAGTTATCCGGCGGCGGCCTGCTCCGTCGTGCTGGCGAAGTACGCCTGCGGGCTGTCGACGGCCGCCTGCGGTCTCGGAATGACTTTGCCGTTTCCCGTCGCGGTTTCCTTTCTCGGGGTCGTGGACTGGGCCCCCGTCGTTTCGGCCTACGCGGGACTCCTTCTCGCCGCGTCGGCCCTGACCGCGATCGGGGTCTTTTTCTCCTCCGTCACCGACAACCAGATAATCGCCGCGTCCGCCGCCCTCGGCGCCTCGTCGGCCTTCTGGATCGTCGGCTGGCTCGGCCGGTACGTTCCGCCGTTTGTCGGGCGGCTCGTCGGGGCCGTATCCTTCCACGAACGCGCGGCCGGCTTCATCCGGGGGGTGGTCGGCACCGACGACGCGTTCTTTTTCGTCAACGTCACCGCCGCGGCGCTTGTCTTCACGATCATGAGCCTGAGGTCACAAAGGTTCGGAGGCTGAAGGATGCCGAGAAGAATCGCCGACATCCTGCTTGTCATTCTCGTCGCCTTCGCCGCCCAGGACGTTTCGTCCCGCCTGGATGCCCGTTTCGACACCACCGCCCGGGGGCTTTTCAGTCTCTCGGAGCTGACGCGGAACCTTCTGGACGGACTGGACGGAGCGCCCCTGTCGGCGACGGTCTTCATGGAGGAGGACGATTTCGGCAGGGATGAAGCCGGGGAGCTTCTCAACCGGTACAAGGCCGCGTATCCGGGGCTGGATTTCCGTTTCGTTTCACCGGCGAAAAATCCGGGGCTGGTCGCCGGGTTCGGTGTCGGCAGCCACGGAACCGCGGTGTGGGAATGGAGGGGCCGCCGGGAGAAGTCCTCGGGAATTTCGGAGGAAGCCTTCACCGACGCAGTCCGGCGGCTCGTGAACCCCCGCAGGCCCGTCGTCTATTTCCTCACCGGGCACGGGGAAAAGTCCCTGAAGGGGGACTACGGCGCCGTCGGCCGCAGGCTATAGGACGAGGGCCGAGTTCCCCGGTAGCTACTTTTACAGAAGGAAGGGGGCG
>CAZGUL010000002.1:281-26113 GCA_964529055.1 uncultured Spirochaetaceae bacterium | reverse complement strand
ATGTCCACCTCGTCCAGGGCCCCCGCCGCGACGTCCCGGAGGCGCAGGTTGAATTTCCGGTCCGACAGATGATACCCCGGCGTGTCGATGAAGACGATCTGCCCCCTCTCCTCGGTGAGGATGCCGCGGATCCTGTTCCGGGTCGTCTGCGGCACGGAGGCGGTAATGGAGACCTTGTTTCCCGCGATCAGGTTGATCAGGGTCGACTTGCCCGCGCTGGGGCGGCCGACGATCGCGGCGGTGGCGCTTTTCATTCTTTACCCTCGCTTCTTCTCTTGGTATATTACAGGGGTATTCGTCCCATGAAAATAGCCACGACAAGGAGAATCCGATGTTCCGTTACGATAACGACGACGATGAAAATACCGGGAAGGAAAACCGCCCGCCTGAGTCGGACATGGTATTTCAGAAACTCCTGAAGACCCGCACCCTGCTCCTTTCCGGCGAGATCGACAAAACCCTGGCGGAAAAAACCATACGGGGTCTTCTGCTGCTGGAGGCCGACGGTGACGGACCCGTCAAGATTTTCATCGACTCCCCCGGAGGGGACGTGGACGCGGGATACGCGATCATCGACATGATGCGCTTCGTGAAGCCCGACGTCTACACCATCGGCATGGGCCTGGTGGCATCCGCCGGCGCCCTGATTCTCCTGGGCTCCCCGAAGGAGAGGCGTTTCGGTCTTCCGAATTCCCACTACCTCATCCACCAGCCCCTGAGCGGGATGCGGGGCGTCGCGACGGACATCGAGATCCATTCCCGGGAGCTCGAAAAGGTGCGGGCGAAGATCAACAGATTCATAGCCGACGAGACGGGGGTGTCCCTGTCCCAGGTGGAGAAGGACACGGACCGGGATTTCTGGATGAACGCCGAGGAGGCCGTCAAGTACGGCCTCGTGTCGCGGATCGTCACCGGCCGGGCGGAGCTCCCCGTATGACCATGAACGAAAAATGCTTTTCCGGCTTCACCGCCGCCGATCTCCCCGCGGGAGTGCCCCTCTACACCGGCAAGGTGCGGGACGTCATGGACCTGGGCGACCGGCTCCTCATCACCGTTTCCGACCGGATCAGCGCCTTCGACCGGGTGCTTTCGACCATACCCTTTAAAGGCGAGGTCCTCTCCCGGGTCAGCGCGGGCTGGTTCGAAGCTACGGCGGACGTCATACCCAACCATGTCCTGGAAACCCTCACGGCCCGGACAACCGCGGTTCGCAAGGCCGGGGTCGTTCCGGTTGAGGTCGTGGTCCGCGGCTACCTGACCGGCTCGGCGTGGCGGGACTACGAGGCGGGCCGTCCGGTTTCCGGGATCGCGCTGCCTCCGGGAATGCGGAAGAACCAGGTCTTCGCCACTCCGCTCCTGACCCCCTCCACGAAGGAGGACGCGGGCAGGCACGACGAACCCATTTCCGAAGCGGAAATCGTCCGGCGCGGAATCGTTCCGGCGGAGCTGTGGGAAAAAATCCGCTCCGCGGCGCTGGCCCTCTTCCGGCGGGGCACCGACATGGCCCGGGCCAGGGGTCTTCTGCTGGTGGACACAAAATACGAATTCGGAGTCCTGCCCGGCGGAGAGCTCATACTGGTGGACGAAATCCACACCCCCGACTCCTCCCGGTACTGGTACGCGGAAACCTACGAAGATATCTTCCGCTCCGGCGGCGAACAGCGCCAGCTGGACAAGGAGTTCTTCCGGAGCTGGCTCCTCGAGAGGGGCTTCAGGGGCGACGGAGAGGCCCCGGAAATCCCGGATTCGGTCCGCACCGAAGTTTCCCGGCGCTACATCGAGGCCTTCGAGGCGGTGACGGGCGAAAAATTCGTTCCCGCGTCCCTGGATACCGAAGCGGAAAGGAAAATCGTCCAGTCTTATATCCGGGAGCATCGCCGGTAACGCGACCGAACCATCCGGCCGATGCCGGAGGCGGTCCGTCATGAAACGCGTATTCCTGTACTGCGCCGCGGCGCTGGTCCTTTCTTCCTGCGGCGGCTGCTCGCTGGGCCCCGGCCCGGCGGAGCCGGGGGGTGAATTCGTCCTTCTTTCCTACAACGTCCACAATCTCTTCGACGCCGCGGACGACGGCACCGAGTATCCGGAGTACGATCCCGGGGGAGGGAAGTGGACTCCGGCCGATTACGCGCGCAGGCTCGCCGCCGTCGGCAGGGCCGTCCGGGAATCGGCTCCCGGCGGGCCTGATTTCGCGGCCCTCATGGAAATCGAAAACCTGCGCGTCCTGGAAGACCTCCGCGGCGGTCCGCTCCGGAACTGTCGTTACCCGTACATCCTGGCTCCCCCCGCGGACGGGGCCCCGGTCCGTGTCGGGGTGCTGTCGCGCATCCCGGTGCGGGACGCCCGGTGCCACCTTCCGGCCGGGGCCGGGTATCCCCAGAGGCCCGTGCTGGAAGTCCTGCTGGACGCGGGAGGGGCGGACCTCACCGTGTTCGTCTGCCACTTCAAATCGAAGACCGAGGGGGCCGAAAGGACGGAGGAGAGCCGCATCCTCGCGGCATCAGCCGTCCGCAGGAGAATCGGGGAGATTCTCGCGGAAAACCCGGCCGCGGACATCGTCGTGCTGGGCGACCTCAATGAAAACGCCGACGAATATGAAAGAATCGGCGGCCGCTACCCGACGGCCCTGATGCCGGTCGGGACAGCCCATCCGCCGGAGGGTTTTCTCGTGACGGGCTCCCGGCCCCCGGAGCCGCCGGCGGATGGAAAAATCGTCCTGTATTCCCCGTGGCTCGACGACCCGCCCCTGCCGGGTTCCTACCTGTACGGGGAACGGTGGGAAACCATCGACCACGCGCTTCTCGCGTCCGGCCTTTTCGACGGGGAAGGACTCGTTTTCTCGCGCTTCCTCGCGGGGGGTCCGGATTTCCTCGCGGCGGCGGACGGCTCGCCGGATCCGGTCTTCTCGGACCACCTGCCCGTCATGGTGGTCCTGCGGAGGGCGGATTCCCCCTCAGCGGAAGGTCCGCGTTGAGCTCGTCGATGATTTCCCGCTCGTACCGGTTGACCTCGTCGATGTTGTCGGCGAAGAGGCGTTCCAGCGCGGGGTCGAAAAGCTTGTGGAAGCTGTAATCCTCCACGGCCCGGAATCCCCTGCGGACCTTGTGGGGGGAGCCCGCCCCGGGATCGAAGGTCCGGATGCCCTCGGAAATGGCCCAGGAGATGGGGGCGTAGTAGCAGGCGCCGAAATGCAGGTCCCGGACCTCCTCGTAGGCTCCCCAGTAGCGGCCCCAGAGCCGGCCGCCTTTGCGGACCAGCATCGCCAGGGCGATAAGGCCGCCGTCGGGCCGGCGGGCCTCCACGAAGGCGAGCCTGTCCCGGAAGGACCGTCCCAGGCGCAGGAAAAAGTCCTCGTTGACGAACCGGGCGTCCCAGGGAACGAACTTGTCGTTGGTTATCGTGTACAGCTCGAACATCCGGCGGAAGTAATCCTCCGGGGCGTCCCTGCCTTCGACGATCCGGATGCCTATGCCCTGCCCGTCGGCCCGGCCGGCTTCCTTCCGGATGTTCTTCCGCTGGTTCTTCGAAAACGCGGCGATGTAGTCCCCGAAGCCGGCAAACCCGGGATTTTCCCAAAGATAATGATGGTGGGTCCAGCGGTGGTATCCCCGCCGGGCCGCCGCCTCCGCCCAGGACGGGTCGGCGAACAGGATGTGCAGGCCGGCGATCCTGTTCGTCCTGCAGATGTCTTCCGCGGCGTCGAACAGGAGCCGGTCCAGCGCCTCCCTGTCCTCCCCCGGCAGGTGCAGAAAACGGTAGCCCGCGGCCGGCGTCGCGGGAACCACGCCGACGAGCTTCGGGTAGTACGGCCTCTTCAGGGTCGCCGCGGCCTGGGCCCACATGTGGTCGAAGACGAACTCCCCCATGCTGTGGGTCTTCAGGTACAGCGGCGCGGCGGCCAGGAGTTTCTTTCCCTCCCGCACGGTGATGTGCAGCGGCAGCCAGCCCGTTTCCGGGGCGGCGCTGCCCGACTCCTCCAGCGCCGCGAGCCAATCCCATTCCAGGAACGGCAGATCGCCGTCCGCCACGAGGGAGTTCCAGTCGTTTCTCGGTATTTCCCCGATCGCGCGGGCAACGTCGATGCGCATGGTACGTCTAAAATACTCACCGGGGGCCGGAAAGGAAAGCCGCCGCGGCGGACCGGATACCTCTCAGGCCGCGAGGGAATTCCGCCGAAAAACAAGGCAGAAACCTTTCGGGGAGGGAACCATGTTTCAGTACAAGGTGAAATCGCATCCCGGTTCGGAGTCATTCCTGAACATCCTGGCGGAAAGCGGGGACGTCCTGGAGGTGGCGATCGTCGTTTTCCGGGACGGCCATGAAGTCGAGAAGATCGAAAGCATGCCGCGCCGCCTTTTCGAAACCCTGCTGCGGACGGATTATCTGCGGGAGATCCCGAACCACGCGGCGGCGGCGAGAAAATCCGCATAGAACACGAAATCATGCTATAATCGATGCCCGGGAAGGAGGAGATCCATGCCGGAAAATCCTCTCCTGGGCGCTTTTCTCGTGGGCCTCATAAGCGCGGTGTCGCTGCCATTGGGGGCGGCCGCGGCGCGGTTCCGGTCTCCCCGGGACAGGGTCCTGGCGGCCCTGACCGCTTTCGGGGCCGGGGCACTTCTGTCCGCCCTCACGGTCGATCTGGTCGCCGAAGCCGTCCGCCACAGGCATTTTCTTCCGCTGGTGATCGGCGCAGCCTTCGGGGGATTCCTGTTCGAGGGGCTCAACCAGGTCCTGAACGGAAAAGGCGCCTTCCTACGCAAGGCCGCCACGACCCAGAGATACATGCGCAAGCTGAAAGCCCGGAAACTCAAGGTCCTTTTCCGCAGGCTCGGGGGCATACCGCTCTTCAACGGGCTCCCGCCGGAGGAAATCGCCGCCCTGGTCCCTTCCATCGCCGGCCGGGTCTGCAAAAAAGGCTCCACCATCATCCGCCAGGGCGAGCCGGGGGACAGCCTCTTCATCGTGGAGGAGGGCTCCGTGGACATCGTGGACTTCCGGCGGGGGGAGAAGCTCGCGACGCTGGGTCCCGGGGATGTCTTCGGGGAAATGGCCCTGATAACCGGCGAACCCCGTTCGGCCTCGGCGGTCGCGGCCGGGGACGTCCGGCTCTGGATCGTCTTCAAGGATTCCTTCGACCGGCTGGTCGCCACGTCCCCGACCCTGATGAGGATCTTCCGCCGCGTCGCGGAGGAGCGCATCGCGGCCCTGAAGGAGCGAAAGGTCATTCCGGAAGAGGAAGCCGAACGCTGGATGCGGAAGGCCGCCGGCCACCTGGGCGAGGAGCATTGCGCCCCGACTGCCGTGGAAATCCGCGAGGCCGCCTCCGCCCATTCCCACGCCCCCCTGGCCATCTGGCTGGGAATGCTCCTGGACGGCATCCCCGAGTCCCTGGTCATCGGATCCAGCATGGTGCATTCCCGGATAAGCCTTTCCCTGCTCGCGGGGCTTTTCCTGTCGAATTTTCCCGAGGCGCTTTCCAGCTCCGCGTCGATGCGGAAGAACAACTACTCGTATTCCCGGATCCTGATCATGTGGACGTCGCTGATGGTGATGACCGGGGTCGGTTCACTGGCGGGCAATCTGTTCTTCGAAGGAATGCCGCCCTTCCTTTTCACGCTGCTTGAGGGGACGGCGGCGGGAGCGATGCTGACGATGATCGCCGAAACGATGCTGCCGGAGGCGTACAGCAAGGGCGGTTCCGTGACGGGGCTCGCAACCCTTTTCGGCTTCCTGTCGGCCATCCTGTTCAAGGCCCTGGAGTAGGAGCCGGCGGAAAATTTTAATGCCTTTTTAACGGGATTTCCCGCAATTTTAATATCCTCCGAATTTACTCTGCGGAACCGGAGGTTTACTATTGTCTTATGGCGGAGAAAAAGCATTTTCTGGTTGCCATCAGCTCAAGTCCTCATTCGGAATACCTGATCCGGTGGACCCATGAACTTGTTGGTCCCCTCAATGCCCGGTGGACCGTCCTGCACGTCGATGTACCGGGGGAGTCGCGTTCCGAGGGGCGGGACGTGCTCCGGAAGAACCTTGATCTTGCGCGGCGCCTTGGTGCGGAAATAGGAGCGCTGACATCGGATGATGTCGCGGCGGCCATCGTCGGGTATGCCCGCATGAAGGGCGCCACGCAGATAATCATCGGAAAATCCGGCCCGCACGGCGCCTTGCGTTTCCGCTCCCGATCGTACCTCTCCCGCCAGATACTCCGCCGGAGCGGTCCCATTGACGTTCTTGTCCTACAGGAGAAGGATTTCGAGGCGAAAAAAAAGGATCGGCAATTCCGGTTCATCTGGAAAAACGCCCCATTTCTCCAACCCCTCGCGGGATTGGGCATCGTATCCGCGGTAACGATATTCACCATGATGATACGCCCGGTCTTCGGCTATCACGGTATTTCAATCGTATACCTTCTGGTCATCACCGCGCTCGCTTTTTTCCTGAAGCGGACGACGGTGCTGCTCGCCGCAGTCCTTGCGGCCGTGAGCTGGAACTTCTTCTTTATTCCCCCCCTCAACACTTTCACGATCGGATCGGCGGAGGACATGCTGATGTTCCTGATGTTCTTCGTGACCGCGCTGACAACGGGGTTCCTGGCCACCCGTGTCCGGACAAACGCGGATATGCTGGAAATGCGGGAAGAACGGATGTCCTTTCTCTACAATTTCGTGGAAGGGCTTTCAGAAAAGAAAACGACCGAGGACCTGATCATTTCCAGCCTGACCGGCATCGAGCATCAGCTCGGCGGGCAATGCATCATGATATCCGGAGACGAACGTCAATGTCTCGCGGATAGAGTCTACAGCATCCGGGAGTTCAAGCTTCCCGGCGAAGAAAGAAAAACCGCGGAATGGTGTTTCCAGAACAACAGGATATGCGGCCGCTATGCCCAGAATTTCGAAACCGCGATGTTCCACTACATTCCCCTGGCGACGCCGGATTCGGTCGTGGGGGTTTTCGGTATCCGGCTTTCGTACGACAAGCTCTGGAGTGCGGAGCAGGAAGATCTTCTCCTTACGGTGCTGCAGAGCCTTTCTCAGGCCCTCGAGCGTGAGCAGCTGACGCAGGCGAAGCAGAAAAGCCTGGTGACGGCGGAATCGGAGCGGCTCGGAAAGATTCTTCTGAATCTCGTGTCCCACGAACTCAGGACTCCCCTCACGACGATAAAAGGCGCCGTGACCGCCATGATGGAGCCGTCGACGGCGGAAGATCCCCAGGCAAGGGCGGACCTTCTCGACGAAGTCCTGCAGGCATCCGAAAAACTGAATTCCATCGTCGAGAACCTCCTTTCCATGAGCCGCCTGGAATCGAAGAACCTGAAGCTCCGGAAGGAACCGGTATTGATCGAAGACGTCATCGGCGTAGTACTTGATTCTCTTTCGCGGGACCTGCAGGGGTATACGGTCGAGGTGTCGGTCCAGAGCGGGTCCTGTCAGCTCGAAGTGGATTTCGTGCTGTTCGTGCAGGTCCTGACCAATCTGCTGCAGAACGTCGTGCGTCATACGCCTGCGGGAACGCAGATCTGGCTGATGGGGATGGTGCAGGGGGGCGGTCTCCGGCTCCGGGTCTGCGATTCGGGACCCGGAGTCCCGCTGGACCAGATGCCGTTCATTTTCGAGAAGTTTTATCGCGGAGCGAATACGGAGTCGGAAGCCGGTTTCGGACTTGGCTTGTCGATCTGCAGGGGGATCATCGAAGCCCACGGGGGTACGATTCTGGCATCGCCCCGACCGGGCGGAGGACTGTGCATCGAGGTGTCGGTTCCCGGCTGCGTTCGGCCCGTCGAAAGCGAGGAAATATGACGGAAGTGCTGGTAATCGAGGACGATAAGCATATCAGGCGTCTTCTGCGGATAAGTCTGGAAAAGCAGGGTTTCAGCGTGCGCGAGGAAGGCCGGGGCGGCGACGGAATTCAGCGGTTCGCGGGAATCAAGCCCGACATCGTCCTGCTTGACCTTGGTCTTCCCGATATGGAGGGCCTGGAAGTCCTGAAAGCCCTCAGGGCCGGATCGCAGGTGCCTGTCATCGTTCTTTCCGTGCGGAACGGGGAAGCCGATATCGTCCAGCTTCTGAATTCCGGCGCCGACGACTATCTGGTCAAGCCGTTCAACACCGCTGAGCTTGTCGCGCGGATCCGGGTCGCGCTGAGGCGTCGTTTCCCTCCGGATGTCGGGACGGAGGTGCGTGTCGGGCGGCTGTCCGTCGACCTGGTGAACAGGACAGTCGCGTGCGGCGATGAAAGCGTCAAGATCACGCCGACGGAGTACTCCATTCTGCGCTTTCTTGTTCAACATCCAGGAAAGATCGTCACCCACGACCAGCTCATCTCCGAGGTCTGGGGAAGGCACGAGGGACAGGACGCGAACAATCTCAGGGTCTACATCAACGGCCTTAGGAAGAAAATTGAAACGGAACCCTCCCGTCCCGCGGTGCTGATAACCGAACCGGGCGTCGGATACAGGCTTAAAATATGAGAAGGATCGTTTCCTCCGACAAGTTCGTTCTCTTCGGCTATTTTATTCTGATAATTCTTGTCGGAGCGATCCTGCTGTCCCTTCCTTCGGCATGGAATGGTCAGGGAAGGCTTTCGCGGCTCGACGCTCTGTTCACCGCGACCTCGGCGGTCTGCGTGACAGGGCTCATCACGGTGGATACGGCCTCGTACAGCAGGTTCGGGCAGACTGTGATCCTTTTCCTGATCCAGTTCGGCGGATTGGGCGTGATCACCTTCACCACAATTTACCTCATCATTCCCGGGCTTCGCATCTCGCTCAACAAGTCGAGAATGATCCGGGCGTACTACATGGGGACCGTCGAGCAGAATCCCGCCCGTATAATACGAAACATCCTGCTGTTTACGATATGCATCGAGACCGCCGGAGCCCTGTTTCTGTATTTCCGTTTTTCCGCGGCCGGGACTCCCGCCTCGCTTTTCACCGCTGTTTTCCATTCAGTTTCGGCCTTCTGCAACGCCGGGTTTTCGACCTTCAGCGACAGCCTCGCCGGTTTCGCGGGGAACTCTTTTCTTCTTCTTATCGTGATGGGGCTCATCGTGTCCGGGGGCCTGAGCTTCGTGGTCATACAGGAACTGGCGATCGGTGTATGGAGGCGCAGATATCGGATCACCTATCATACAAAGATCGTTGTAACGATGACTTTTCTGCTTCTGGCGGGCGGCTGCGCGATGTTCTATCTGTTCGAGGCGGAAAACCTGCTCGCTCCGCTGTCCGGAAAAGATCGCCTGGTGAATGCGCTGTTTCAGTCCGTCACGCCGAGGACGGCCGGTTTCAACGTGCTGGACCAGGGAGCGATGACCCTGCCGTCGAAGGTTCTTGCCATGTTCCTTATGTTCGTGGGCGGAGCGCCCGTCTCCATCGCGGGCGGAGTGAAGGTCACGGCGTTCTTTATCGTGCTTATGTATCTGTTCCGCCATGGGGACGAGTACGGCGACATAGTCGTCGACGGCCGCCGTCTTACGAAGAAGACGACGACTTCGGCGGGGCTTCTCGTTTTGAAAGCGGTGACCCTTGTCGGTATGTCCGCTTTCGCGCTTTCCGTAACGGAAACGCTCTCCCGATCCGCGGGAGCTCCGTCCTTTCTCGATCTTCTTTTCGAGACGGTCTCCGCTTTCGGGACGGTGGGTCTTTCGCTGGGTGCGACATCGCACCTGTCGGGAGCCGGCAAAGTCGTTCTCATCCTGACCATGTTTGCCGGAAGGGTCGGACTAATCGCGATGTCCCTGCCGATCGCGCGAAGTTGCCGCGAAGTCTCGGTCTACCCGGAAGGCACCGTACTGATCGCGTGAGAGGTTTTTCATGAAACGGCGTATAGCACTGATCGGGTTGGGATCCTTCGGACGCAGAATGCTCGACGAGCTTCTGGAGCTCGATGTGGAACTCATCATCATCGACCGGCAGGAGGAAGTGATCGACACGTACAAGGACCGCGTGGCCGAAGCGTATGTGATGGACGTGAACAACGAAGCCCTGCTCGAGAAGATGATACATCATCATCTCGATTACGCGATCGTGGACCTGGGAGAACATCTGGAAGCGGCGATTCTGGTGACCCATCATCTGCATTCCATCAAGGCCGGGAAAATCATCGCGCGGGCTCAAAGTGAAAGACAGGGCGGCATCCTGCGCATCATCGGCGCCGATGAAATCGTCTACCCCCCGCGGGATGCCGTGCGGGCCATACTTCCGCGGCTGTTTTCGTCACGTCTGCAGCAGTTTCTGCGGGTCGGCAGCGGCATAGGCATGGCGGAAGTCCGGGTTCCTCCCAGGTTCTACGGAAAACCCCTGGTGGAGCTCCGGCTCAGACAGTCGGCGGGGATAAATGTGGTGGCGATAAAGAACGGCGAGGAGGGCGATTATTTTTTCTTCGCGCCGGATTACACGTTTACCGAAGGCGATGTGGTCCTCGTCGTCGGTTCGGATGAGGATATCGCCGTGTTCGCCGGGCTTCCGAAAAAGATCCTCCGCCAGGCCGGATAGGAACCTACTCCGACGCGGCCGGGAAAAGCGGCTTCACCTCGATGTTCAGGTCCTGTCTTTCCCCCAGGTCCGCAAGCTCCCGGCGGAGCCGGGCCGCGGACAGCTTCGGCGGGAGCACGATCCGGGCCTTCATCCGGAACAGCGGCGCCCCGGTGAGCGGGGCCGGAACCGTTTCGGTTTCCAGGTCCTCGATGTTGACAGCGTTTTTCCGCAGCACCGCCGTGACGGAATGGACGATGCCCGGGGTGTCCTGGGAAACCGTTTCCAGGAGGTAGGGGATCCCGGCGCCCGCCTCCTCGGGCCCCCGGGTCGGCCGCAGGGACAGACGGAGACCGAAGGACACGCCGAGTTTCTCCAGGTCGTCGGACAGCGCGACCATGCCCTTGCGCCCGCCGGAAACCAGCATGATGACGGCGAACTCCCCGCCCAGCACGGACATTTTGCTTTCCTCGATGTTGAGACCCAGATCCGAGACCGCCTTCGCGATGTCGTCCGCTATGCCGATGCGGTCGGTCCCCAGGGCGGTGAAAACCGCGAAAACTTTTTCCTGCGTCATGACGGCAGTGTAACCGGACGGGCCGGGATCTGTCGAGCGTTTTTTCGACGGGAAACTTGCCGCCGGGTTATTTTATGACTAATTTAGTAATAAATAGCTTTCCTGAGAAAGCCCATCCCGAGCTTCAAGGAGACGAACATGTCTTTCAGTTTACCCCCCCTTCCGTATCCGTACGCAGCCCTGGAGCCCCACATCGACGAACGCACCATGACCATTCATCACGAAAAACACCACGGAGCGTATGTGGCCAACCTGAACAAGGCCGTCGAGGGCACCGAATATTCCGCCTGGCCCCTGGAAAAACTTCTCGCCGGTCTTTCGTCCCTTCCGTAATCGTTCAGGACCGCGGTCCGCAACAACTGCTGCGGCCACGCGAACCATTCCCTGTTCTGGACCATCCTGAGTCCCTCGGGCGGCGGCGAGCCGGGAGGACGGCTGGCCGAGGGGATAAAGGCGGGATTCGGCAGCTTTGCGGCGTTCAGGGAGAAACTGTCCTCCGCCGCGATGACCCGCTTCGGCAGCGGCTGGGCCTGGCTTGTGGTCAAAAAGGACAAGAGCCTCGCCGTTCTGTCCACGGCGAACCAGGACAGTCCCGTCACGGACGGCGACATCCCGATCCTCGGCATGGACGTCTGGGAGCACGCGTACTACCTCCTGTACCAGAACCGCCGGGCCGACTATGTGGCGGCCTTCTTCAACGTGGTGAACTGGCCGGAGGTCGAAAGGCGCTACCGGGAGGCGCTGGCGGTTTAGACCGGGTGCTCCTTTTCCGCTTTCAGGCCAAGGCGGGCGATTAGCCCGCCCGAGGCGGTCATCGCGATGCCGCCTGAGGCGATGAGCCCTCCCGAGATCAGCATCCAGCTGCGGAACGCCCCGAGGGTGCGTCCCATGGCGTCCAGGTACAAGCCGCTCGCGAGGGGCCCCAAGGCGCCGATACCCATGATGGCGGTGACGAACACGCCGAAGATTATCCCCCGGGTCCGGGGGTTCGTGAAGTCCGCGACAAGGGCTTCCATGACCGGTATGGACGCGCTGGACGCCGCTCCCATCAGCATGTAGGGGAGGAAAAGCAGGTTTCCGGGACAGACCGCCAGCGACGCCACGGCGGTGCCGTACAGCAGGAAAGCCGCCGTGACGAGCCTCTTCCTGCCGAGTCTGTCCGACAACGACCCCGCCACGGGCTGCACGAAAACGGCGGGCAGGTACATTATGAACAGAAACCACGCGGTTCCCGGCCCGCCGGGAAAGGCCGTTATCAGGAAAAAGTCGGAAATGTCCAGAATCGTCCACATGCCGATTTCCCGCGTGCCGGTGATGAGGATGACGAAGACGAGAAAAATCCACAGCCGGAGCGGCAGGCCGAAAAGCCCGCCGGCCCGGGGGGGCGCCGGCGGGGACGGAGGCGCCTCCACCGGGGCCTTGACGGGGGACGGAGGCGCGTCATGGATCAGGAAAAAGGCGGCAGCGCCGACGGCGAGCCCCATCCCGCCGAAAACCAGCGACACGTCCCTCCAGGAGAGGCCGAGGACGCCGGACAGAAACCCGGTCAGGAAGGGTCCGAACGCGTAGCCGATGCCGGCCCCCATGCCGGTGACACCCAGGGCCCAGCCCTTGCGGCGGGGAAAAAGCCGTGTGATGAAGGCGTTTGCCACGGGGTGGTAGACCCCGCCCCCGATCGCCCCGACGATCCACAGCACGAACATCAGCGGGACCCCCGACGGCGGCACGAACCGGAACAGGAGCACCGCCAGGGCGTTCACGATCATCCCGGCTCCCAGGACCTCCCTGGCGGGGATCCTGTTGGTCAGGGCGCCGAAGAGCAGGTTGCTGGCCGCGTAGACGAAGAGGTAGACCGATTTGAAGGCCGTCACCGTCGCGATGCTCGAGAGACCGAAATATCCCGCGATTTCCGCGTTCAGCGGGCTCAGGAACAGGCTCAGGGTGTGGATCGTGCCGTGCAGGGCGGCGGTAATGCCCAGGCTGACCAGGGCGCGGGCTTCATCCCGCGGGGGGTGTGCGTTCATGGGTCCATTTATAGAGGAAACGCCGGTAAAATTCTACTTGACATATTGTCCGATGAATCGGAAAATGGTATGCTTGACGAAAGCTCAAAAACCTCCATACATACAAAAGTAATGGAAACCGAGGGAGACTGATTTGCGAATGCGACCAGGGAAAAAAGTTGCTGTGGCGTGTGTCGCGTTTCTGTTCGCGGCGGGAATTGCCGCGGCCCAGGGCGGACCCGCCGTAAAAGACGAAAAAAAGTTCGTCATCCAGGATATAACGTTCCAGATCACGGGACGGACCTGGGAGCGGGCCCTTGAAAAAAAGATCGAGATCGAGGAAGGACGCACCTTCGTCACCATCGGGGAGGTCGAGGCGTACCTGAAGGACCGGGAACAGGTCGTCATGAACCAGCGGGTCCTGTCGGAAGGCAAGGTTTCCTATACGACCAGCGCCCGGCCCGACGGAATGACGGCCGTTCACGTTGTCGTGACGACGGTGGACACCTGGAACGTCATTGTTTTGCCCTATTTCAAATACGACTCGAACTCGGGACTTCTCCTCAGCATCCGCGCCCGGGACTTCAACTTCCTTGGCTCCATGGAAACCCTGAAGCTGAACCTGGACTACACCTTCACCGACACGGGCGACAACGAGTTCGGCAACGAGCTGTCCTTCATCGTGCCGTTCCGGCTGGTGGACAAGGACTGGCGGTTCGGCCTGACCCAGGGCCTGACGTACAACGCCGACGACGACGACTATAAATTCGACATCACCGCGTCCATGGCCGTGGATTTCCCGGTGGACAGGCAGGACTGGACCCTGGAATTGTCGCAGGCCTACGTGTACGACGACGACGATTACTACGGGGACAGGCGGTATCACCAGAGCAAGGTTGCCTTCGGGACGGACTTCGACCTTCCCTGGACCCTGGGCCGCCTTGGCGCCCTGCAGTACGGCCCGGACGTATTCGCCCAGGTCAAGTACCGGTTCGACAAGGAGCTCAGCGAGGAACGCAGGGGGGCGGAGCCCGGTTTTACCCACGCGGTCTTCGTCGAGAGGGTGGACTGGTACGGCAATTTCCGCGACGGGGCGGAACTCTCCTTCGGCAATACGGTCATCTACAACCCCGGGGAAGCCCGGTGGAAAAACTCCCTGGACTGGAAGGCTGTGGGCCACAAGGCCTTTTCGTGGATCGGCATTTCCGGACGGTTCAGCGGCTTTTTCCAGTTCGACAAGGAGCGGGGCCTGGAGGACGGCGACGACGTTGGCGAGCCCATCCGGGGCATCCTGGACGACCGCCTGCAGGGCGACGCGGGACTTTTCCTGAACACCGACATCGCCGTGAAAATGTGGATGTGGTTCCTCGCCCCCTACTTCGAGGTGCAGGCCGGCCCCTTCCTCGACTTCGCGCTGGTCAAACGGGAGGACGAGTCCTTCAAACTCGACGAGATGTACTACGGCGGCGGCCTTCAGGTCGTGGTTTTCCCGAAGTTCGCCCGGAGCCTGTACCTGCGGGCTTCTCTGGGCTTCGACCTGGAAGCGGTGCTGGACGACCACCAGATCACCGGTCTTGCCCCCCGGCGTGACGACGACGGCAAGCGCTGGAGGAGATGGGAGGCCTTCATAGGGCTCGGACATCACTATTAATGACGATGCGGGGCCTTGACAGCCGGAACTCTTCCGATTATCATGGCCCATAACTTCGGGGGTGTAGCTCAGCTGGCTAGAGTACTTGAATGGCATTCAAGGGGTCACGGGTTCGATTCCCGTCACCTCCATACGAAGCATGCATGAACAAAGATCAGTCTTCTTCGGACAGCAGATTCAGAGGCGAGATTGATCCGGAAATCGCCGGCCTGATGGGGATAGAGGCCCCCGAGCCGGCGGACCGGGACGGAGAACCTGAATTCGCCGAGCTGTTCGAGGAAGGCGGCGCCGATGACGCGGAACTTCTGGAACCCTTGGAAGGCGCCGATACCGCCGTGCGGGCCTTCCGTCGGCCGGAAAAAATAGAAGAACCGTCCAAACCCCTGTTCCAGGACAAGGAATTCTACAAGACCGTCCTCTCCGGCGAGGGCGACGTATCCAAAAAACTGCACAGTTACTTCAGCTCCTTCATGACAGTCCAGGACCCCCAGGAGCGTTCGGTGTTCCGCGGCCGGCTCATTCCCGTCTACTGGGAGCTCCTCGGTCGCCTGGCCGTCAAGATCACCCGGGACATGCCGATGCCCAAGAAGCTCTTCATGCGGTACTCGGTCCTGCTGCCCACGGTCATTTCGGCGGAGCAGAGGGACATGCTCGCCAAAATCATCTGGGACAACCGCTGCGGCGAGCCGATTTACTACGTGGACGAGTGGCTCACGGCGGTGGCACGGGGGCAGGTGAGCGCCTCCGTCCAGGACGAGACGAAGCAGGCCCGGCGGGACGACAAGCAGAAGATGAACGCCATCGTGGAGCGGACCCGGGGAAAGTACGAGGCCCAGCTCGGGCTCATCCGGAACAGGATGAACGAGATGGACGATCTGGAGGCCCGCCTCCAGGAGCGGGTCCGGCAGATCTCCGAGCACGAGACCCGGCCCGACCTTCCGGGGCTGAAGCTTCCGTACTCGGAGATACAGCGGGGCGCCTTTAACGATATCGGCGACATCCTCCGGCGTCTTGGAACCGTCAACCGGGACCAGTTGCGCTATTTTTCCGAGCTCGACGGCATCCGGGAGCAGATGGAAGAGCTGCGGCGAAAGGAACAGGAACTCGGGGTCAGCGCCGCGGTGGACAACAAGACGATTCTGGACGAGCTCAACACCGTCCGGCAGATGGCCAAGATGTGCGTGGGCCGGCAGGGAAACCATTTTCCCATTCTGCTGAAGCAGTACATCCGCAGCAACATCCTAGACATAGGCACCCGGGAAAACCTGGTCAACATCCTGGCCGACGTGGAGTATCTGGACCCGGGGCTTTTCCTGCGCACCTTCAAACAGCAGACGAACCGCATCGTGCCGAACATCGTGGTGATCCCGTGCTACGGGGACACCGGTATCTGCTGGGAACCCTTCGAGCGGTTCAACCGTGCGACGGGACGGGGACGGGTCGCGATCCCCCTGTATCCGAAGGAACTCAAGACCGCGGTCATCGCGGCCCTGGCGGACATGCGCTGGCAGGTCGCCAAGGAAAAGGCCCAGCACTACTGGATGGAGGAAGGCCTCACGGGCTGGTACTACCAGTGGTTCTCCGAACGGAAGATGAAGGGAGACGTCCGGGAGTCCTTCATCCAGGATTACATCCTGTGGATATCCAAGGAAAGCGAAGGCACCCAGAAGCTCGACCGGGAAGTCCGGGGAATCTTCTGGCGGTACCTTCCCTTCCCGCAGGAAGTCAGGGACAAGCTGAAGACCCGGGGCTTCGTGTACGCGGAGCTCTGCAAGAAGGACCAGAACCGGGCCATGTCCGACGGCTACTGATCCCCGACGGCTTCCGGCCCCGGGGTTTATTTTTTTCTGGGCCTGAAAATCGGATCGAAATACTTTTCGAATTCAACCTTCTTAGACATGAACGCCACGAGCTTGTGATAGATGAGGTACGTCCCGACGATGGACAGGACGAAGAGGACGATCACGACGATGGTATGCGCCCCCGGAGGGAGCCGGGGTGCCGCGAATATCCCGTAGGCGATGAAAGCCGCGAGGAACATGCCGATCATCAGCACCACGTTGAGGAAGGTCGCGCCGAAAACGAAGAGGAGGGTGTTGACCTTTTTATTCATGGGCGTCCTTCCTGTGCGCGAGAATCGACGCGGCCAGAAGCGCGCCGCAGACCACCACCGACGAGTCCGCCACGTTGAAGGTCGGCCACCTGTCCAGGCCGAAAAGGCCGAAAAATCTGACGTCGATGAAGTCCACGACCCCCTCGGGGCGGAAGACCCGGTCGATCAGGTTGCCGACCCCTCCGCCGATGATGCCCGCCACGGCCCAGCGCTGGAGCCGGGTGAATTCGTCGGAGCGGAAATAATACACCGCCAGGGCGGCCAGAATGACGATGGGGAGAACGGTGAATAATATGCCCCGCACCGCGTCCGGAAGGTCCCTGCCGAGGCTGAAGGCGATGCCGGGATTGCGGGCGTGAATGATCCGCAGAAAATCGCCGAAAAACGCGGCTCCCACGGTCCTCCGGGGAATGTTGCCCACCACGAGCCACTTGGTGATCTGGTCCGCGGCGACGATGCCCGCGGTTAAACAAAAGGGGAGAATTTTGTCCCGCGCCGGTGCGGGCAGCCCGGAAGGTGCGATTTTTTCCATTCTCACAGCCCCGTGGGAACGTCGATGAACCGGGTTTCCAGGCCCGTCTCGCGGGCCGTCCTTTCCGCGAGGAGCCGCACCCCCCAGGTCTCGGTCCGGTAATGGCCGCCGAAAATCACGTTGAGCCCCTCCTCCTGGGCGAAATGGTACACCGCATGGGAACCCTCTCCGGTGATGTACAGGTCCAGGCCCTGCTCGGCGGCCTGAAACGCCTCGTACGGCGCGCCGCCGGAAACTATTCCCGCGGTTTCCACGAATTCCTTTCCGAAGGCCAGGCCGGGGGACCCGTCCGGCGCGCCGCCGAACAGGAGGGTCTCCACCTCGGCAAGCCGCACGGGCCGGGGGAACCTGCCCTTGATGCCGATGTCGACGCCCTTGTAGGTCCCGAAAGGGACGGTTTCCACAAGGCCCAGGGCGCAGGCGATCCCC
The DNA here is from genome assembly GCA_964529055.1 of uncultured Spirochaetaceae bacterium. Classification (GTDB taxonomy): domain Bacteria; phylum Spirochaetota; class Spirochaetia; order DTKZ01; family DTKZ01; genus JAKQWJ01. Next base: position 8,331 of record CAZGUL010000002.1, on the reverse strand, counting down.
GCGTTGTTGCCGATCTCCGGATGCATGTCCAGCGGAAGATGCGCCGCGTAGAGGGCGAGGTCGTTATCCAGAAGGTGTTTCAGCCTGGCCCTGTGGGAACCGGTGACCCGCAGGTCCTTCCCCCAGAAGAGACCGTGATGGACGAAAAGGAGCTCCGCCCCCCAGGCGGTCGCGAGGCGGAAGCAGTCCATGCAGGCGTCCACGGCGAATGCGATCCGGCCGATCTTCTGCTCGGGGCGGCCGGCCTGAATGCCGTTCAGGGACGCGTCGATCTTCACCATATCGTCGATGCGAAGGAGAGAGCGGAAATAACGGTCCAGTTCGCGCAGCAGCATGGCTCCATTATACGGCTGCGTCCCGGGGGGGGCAAGGGGCCGGCTGCCCGGGGTTTCCTTGACACTTCCCGCGGGCGCTCCTATTATGGGGTAATCATGAGAAAAAACTCCCGGGAATTGCGCATCGAAGACATCCTGTTCGGGATTTCAGAAGAGGAAATCGCCGCCCTGGACACGGGAAGTTCAGGCGAAAGCCTGATAATCGGACAGGAGCGGGCCGTCCGCGCCCTGACGATGGGAATGTCGATCCGCGCGAAAGGCTACAACCTCATCGTAACGGGGCTTCCCGGCACGGGCAAGCGCACCACGATCCTGGAAATTCTGGAAAAACACCGGTCCGACACATCCCGGTGCCGGGACATCGCTTTTGTCTACAACTTCGAAAGACCCGAAAACCCCCGGGTCCTGTATTTCGCGGCCGGCGGGGGGCGCAGCTTCAAAAAGGACATGCACCGGCTGGTGGAGAACCTGAAAATCCTGGTCCCGGCGAAACTCGCGGGCGACGCCTTTACGGAAAAACGGGACCGGGTCGTGAAGGCCCTGGAAAGCGAGGAAAACCGCCGGCTCGCGGAATTCGAAGGCGCGGTCGCCGCCCGGGGCTTCAAGATCGTCCAGATCGGGGACGCGGAGGAACAGGCGTCGGATCTTCTTCCGCTGTACAAGGGCGAGGCGACCAGTTTCGAGGACCTGCAGAAACGCGTCGGGTCCGGCGAAATCACCGAAAAATACTGGAACGATACCCGGGAGAAATATTACCGGCACATGGACGAGCTGAAGGCCCTCTTCATGGAACTCCGCCGGCGGCGGGTCAAAATGGAGGAGGAACTGCAGGTCCTCCGGGTGGAGGCCGTCGAGGCGGACCTCCGGCACGAGATCGGCCGTCTGAAGCGGGAGTACCCCGCGGAAAAGGTAGGGGATTATCTCCTCCGGGCGGAAGCCGACATCAAGGCCAATCTGTTCCTGTTCACCGACGAGGCGGCCGCGAAGGACTCGTCCGGCGGACCCGCACTGATTCGGTACGGGGTCAATGTCATCGTCGATGCGGCGGACATGGCGAGCGCCCCGGTGATCTTCGAATCCCGTCCGGACTACGCGGCCCTGTTCGGCAGTCAGGAAAGCGCGGTCGACATGGCCGGGGAGACCCGCACCAATTTCATGATGATCCGCGCAGGGGCCCTGGTCCGGGCGTCCGGCGGTTTTCTGATCCTCCGGGCCGAGGACATCCTGAACGAGGAGGACGCCTGGAACAGCCTTAAGAGGGCCCTGGAAGACGGCAGGACGGAAATCCGGAACCCGCCGAACCCCTTTTTCGCCCAGGTGCCGGCGCTGAAGCCCGAGCAGGTGGAAATCGATACGAAGGTCATCATCATGGGCGGCGAACACGTCTACGATTTCCTGTACAACTCGGACGAGGACTTCCCGAAGCTTTTCAAGGTGCCGGCGGAATTCGATTCCGTGATGGACCGGAACGGGAAAAGCACCCGTGAGTACATCGACTTCATCCGGAAGATTTCCGGAGAGGAAAAACTGCTCGCGTTCGATTCGTCGGGCATCGCCGCGGTGGTGGAGTACGGTGTGCGTGTCGGCGAGTTCCGGAGCAAATTGACCACCCGCTTTTCGCTTATCGCCGACCTCATCCGCGAGGCGGACCATTGGGCCCGGCTTTCGGGAAAAAAACTCGTCGGCCGGGATTCGATTCGCAGGGCACTGGAGGAAAGAAAATTCCTTCACAACCTGCCGGAGGAAAAAATCGACGAACAGATCCTGTCCGGCGAAATCCTGATGGCCCTTTCAGGGAGCCTGGTTGGCAGGACCAACGGCCTGGCAATCCTGGACCGGGGCTATTACGCCTTCGGGCGGCCCCTCGTCATAACGGCGCGGACGGCCCCGGGGCACGACGGGGTCATCAACATCGAGCGCGAGTCCGGCCTGTCCGGCGAGATCCACGACAAGGGCGTTCTCATCATCGAAGGCTACCTCCAGGCCATGTACGCCAGGGACTTTCCCCTGTCGATCCGGGCCACCATCTGCCTGGAGCAGAGCTACATCGAGGTGGACGGCGATTCCGCCTCCTCCGCGGAGATCTACGCCCTGCTGTCCGCCGTTTCCGACGTTCCGCTGCGGCAGGACATCGCCGTTACCGGGTCGGTCAACCAGATGGGCGACATCCAGCCGGTGGGCGGCGTATCGGAAAAGATCGAAGGTTTCTTCGAAGTGTGCCGGAAAACCGGCCTCACCGGCACGCAGGGCGTCGTGATACCCCGGCTCAACCTGCCGAACCTCATCCTGTCCGCCGAGACCCAGGAAGCGGTGCGGAACGGAAGCTTCCATCTCTACGCCGTTTCGACGGTGGACGAGGGGCTGGAAATCCTGACCGGGATCCCCGCCGGCGTCCGGGGGAGCCGGGGCGCCTTTCCGCCCCGCAGCATGAACGGCCGGGTGCAGCGCCGGCTGCGCGAAATGGCCCTGCAGGTGAAGGATTTCGGCGGCAATTAGCTTGACTTTAAAGCTGTAGCGGATATAATTTTACCGTCACGGCTCTATTTTGTACATGATGGGTGGTCGCCTATGCCTCAGGAAGTCGATGTAGCGAAAGTCGTTCACGCGGCGCGAAATTCCATCCCTTTGACGATCAAGAGCTACACGCTTCCCCACGATACGGAAATCTATCTGGAACAGGTTCTGGGGATTTTTCTCAAGGAGATGGGGCAGGAGAAGCTGCTGGATCCCCTGGCCTACTGTCTGCGGGAACTGGCGGTCAACGCGAAAAAGGCCAACACGAAGCGCGTTTATTTCAAGCAGAAAAACCTGGATATAACGAACGACCAGCAGTACAGGACCGGCATGGAGAATTTCAAGACCGAGACCCTGGACAACATCGAATTCTGGCTCAAGCTCCAGAAGGAAGCGAACCTGTACATTAAAGTCGTTTTTCAGACCAAGGGACCGGTGCTGAACCTCTACGTCTGCAACAACGTGGAGATACTCCAGAAGGAGCAGATCCGGGTGTACGACAGGATCGCCCGCTCCCGGGCCTTCGCTTCCCTGGAAGAGGCTCTCTCCACGGTGCTGGACGATTCGGAAGGCGCCGGGCTGGGCATCGTGATCCTCGTGCTGATGCTGAAAAAACTCGGCCTGGACGAGGACGCGTTCGACATCGACACCGCGAACGGCGAGACGATCGCACGGATAACCGTTCCCACGGCGCAGGTGAAGATGGAATCCCTGGACATCCTCAGCAAGAAGATCGTCGAGGAAATCGACAGCCTGCCGAATTTCCCGGAAAACATCGTTTTCCTGCAGCAGATTCTCTCCGATCCTGACAGCGAGATACAGGACATGGCCCGTCAGATATCGATGGACCCCGCGCTCACCGCCGATCTCCTGAAGCTCGTCAACTCCGCCCAGTTCATGCTTCCGAAGAAGGTGGACAACATCGTGGAGGCCGTCAAAATGGTGGGGACCCGGGGGCTGAAGAACCTGCTCTACTCCTACGGAACCCAGAAGATCCTCGGCGGTCGGGACGACGCGAAGCGCAAGGAGCTGTGGAAGCACTCCTACAGGACTGCCTTTTACGCCTATACGCTGGCGAAACATTTCCTGCGCAACAAGGCCGTTCTGGACGACGTCTACGCCGGCGGAATCCTGCACGACATGGGAAAAATCATCTTCTCGTCCGTGCATCCCCAGCTGATCGAAAAGATAACCCGTTTCTGCAGGGAGAAAAACATTCCGGGACAGCTCTTCGAGGACATGACCGGCGGGCTCAACCACTCCCAGATCGGCGGCATGATTGCGGAAAAATGGAATTTCCCCGAGCCCCTGGTGCATTCCATCAAATTCCACCACGACCCCCAGGCGTCGCCCCTGACAAGCCGGAGCGTCGTCCACACCGTTTACCTTGCCAACTTTTTCGCGAATTACGGCGACAGGATCGTCACCTTCGACCAGATCGACAAGTCCATTCTTTCGGATTTCCGCCTGCAGACCGAGGAGCAGGTCACCGCGATCATCGAGCGACTTTCGAAGGCCTTCGAGCAGGAGACTTGACGCACTTCTCTATATATATTATATTTCATATACACTAATCTCAAGGAGGATATATGGCCGTTACCTTGTATTCCACGCCGTCGTGTGTTTACTGCAAAAAAGCGAAGGAATATTTCCAGCAGAAGCATGTTCCTTTCACCGAATACAACGTGGCCCAGGACATGCGCAGGGCCGAGGAAATGGTCCGGAAATCCGGCCAGATGGGCGTTCCGGTCATCGACGTCCATGGAAAAATCATCGTCGGCTTCAACCAGCCGGAAATCGAAAAAGCCCTGAAATAGGAGATCCCCATGGCAGGTCACACCCGCATCGTATTGAAGGACGGCATGGCTTTCGACGTCGAAGTCGGCGGCCATGCCTTCAGGTTCGACGCAGATCCCGAATTCGGGGGCAGGAACTACGGACCCCCGCCGAAGCCCCTGGTACTGTCCGCCCTGGCCGGCTGCAGCGGCATGGACGTGGTGGCCATCCTGAAGAAGATGCAGATGCCCTTCGATTCATTTTCCGTGGACGTGGAGGGCGATACGTCCCAGGAGCACCCGAAGGTTTACACGAAGATAAAAATAACCTACGCGTTCACCGGCACGGCCCTGGACACGGCGAAGATCGAAAAGGCTGTGAACCTGTCCCTGGACAAATACTGCGGCGTCGCGGCGATGCTGAAGAAAACCGCCGAATTAACCTACGAGGTCGTCACGAACCCCGCGTAAGGGCCCGGCTCCAAGCGTGCATCAGAATACCGAAAGCCACCGACACGTTCAGGGAGCCTTTCGCCCCCCGGAGAGGCAGGCTGACGATGCCGGCCCTCCCGGCCGCCAGCCCCCGCAAACCGCCCCGCACCCCCAGCTCCTCGGAACCGACGATGCAGACGCCCCGGACGGGAAAAACGAAATCCTCCAGGGGAGTTCCGCCCGTTTCCAGCGCGAAAACCCCCTCGAAGCCTTCCAGCTCCTCCGGTTCCGCGTACCGGTGGGGCACCATGTCCACGCTGCCCATGGCGCTCCTCCGCGTCCGCCTGTGCTCCGGCGAGGCGCCTCCGGGTGCCAGCAGAATTTCCTCGACTCCGAAACATTCGGCGGTGCGGAAAAGGGAGCCCAGATTGAAGGGTGACCGGATACAGTCCGCGTAAACCCGGCAGGGCAGGATTTTCCGGGGCACCGCCGCCCCGTCCGCCGGGGGATGCAAGTCCCAGTCGGCGGTTTCCATGCCCAGGGCCGGGGAAAGAAGGTGACGCAGGGAATTGAGTTCCCACCTGATGTCCTCGCGGTCCGCGTCTTCCGGACGCGAAAGCAGCCGGAGGAGACGCCCCCGGCAGTCCTCCGCCCCGGAGGGAAGCTCTTCCGGCGGGATGGCCGCGAGATATCCGGTCATGACCCGGATGTCCTCCTCCGGGGGCGGGCCCGCGTCGGACAGGAGGCCTTCCCACCGGTGGATGAGACGGACCGTCTTGCGGAGCCGCGTGGAGGGGGATAGGGACAGGAATTTCCGCAGGGAGATCATGGAAAAATCAGTACGCCCGTTTCAGCAGGTCGTAGAGGGCGTCCACCGTCATGGGAAGGCCGTTTTTCGGGTCAAAGCCGGAGGCGGCCTCGGCGGCGTCCACGAGTTCGCTGAGCTTCAGGTCGAAGTCCCGGAGCCGGCCGGGAAGGCCGAGCTGGGCGATGACCCGTCTCGTCCGCACCGGCGCGCACGCCGCGGCGTCTGCCGTGCCGAGGCCGAAAATGTCCTCTCCCAGGGCCTTCGCGGTTTCCGCGAGCTTGTCCGCCCGGGAACCGAGGTGCAGGTCCATGATGTGGGGAAGGAGCACGGCGCCGACCCAGGATTTGGGTGTCCCGAAAAGGGCGTTGATGGCGTAGGAAAGGGCCGAACCGGCTCCTGAGGAGCATGTCGCGAGCCCCATCGCGGAGAGGACCCCCGCCTGGGACGCCTTCACCCGGGGACGGAGGTCCTTGACTCCCCGAACCGCGTCGTCGATGCCTTCCCCCAGGAGCTTCAGCGCCGCGAGAAACAGGGCGTCGGACAGAAAATTCGCCCCTCCCGAGATGTAGCCTTCCAGCGCGCCCAGCACCGAATCAAGGAAGAGGGCCCCCGCGTACTTCGGGGAAAGGGTGACGGTGAGACTGGGATCGACAAGGGCGACCCGGACGAGGCCCTCCGGCGCCCGGACGATCCGGGGCCTCCTGCTCGCGGGGTCCGTTTCGAGATATGCGTCGGACATCAGAAGGGGATTCCGGAACACCGTGGGGATTTCAATGTACGGCAGGGGCCGGGCATGCGGGTCGGCGCCGTCTCCCGCGGCCGAAAGACAGGCGATCCTGCGCGCCTGGGAAAGGATCTTCATTCCCCCCAGGCCGATCACGACCTGGATCCGCGAAGCCTTCGCGTAATCGACGACTTCGGCGGCGTCCCTGCGGAGCCCCTGGGACCCCATATCGTCCACCACGATGCATTCGATGCCGCGCTTGCGGAGAATATCCTGCACCTTTTCGATGTGCCTGCCTTCGTGGAGAAGGTACTCGGAGATGAGGATTGCGCGGGTCCCGTACGCCGCCGTCAGGGTTCCGGCAAGGTTGAGAACGTCGCTGCCGAAAAAAACCTTGCCCGGCAGCTGTAAGGATAATTCCGCCATAAACTTCGCGCGCTCCGTATCAAAAAAAAGGCAGAGATCGATATCTCCGCCTTTTCAACCGCAGATGGATTGACAGGAACCCTTACAGGCCAAACATATCGATGATGCGATCCGCAACGATTCCTTTGATTCTGTCGTCGATGTAATTCGGGTCTTCGAGCTTTTTCTTTACCTCCGCGACCCTGTCTTCCCGGATGTCCGGACTCATCCGCACTTTTTCCATGATTTTGAAGAGCTCGGCCTTGGATTTAGCCTCTTCCGACACGTCGATCGAGTCCTTGCCATGGACGTGCGCGGGTTTGGACGCTTTTTCGGCCTTGTTGTATTTTGAGATGGGATCAAACGGTCCAAGTCTTTCGATCGTCATTCCGGAGCCCTTCCTTTCAAACTACCTTCAATATCGGCACGTAACGCTCTAATTTTAACTCTTTTTCTTGCCCGCGACAAGGACTGAAAATTCGCCTTTCACCGCGTCCTTTTCCTCCAGACGTTTTCTTACATCCGATGCCGTTCCCTCGAGGAATTCCTCGAATTCCTTCGTCATTTCCCTTCCCACGACGATATGCCTCCCGGGATCAGCATCGGCGATATCGTCCAGAAGCTTGACGATGCGGTGTACCGATTCGTACAGCACGAAAGCCTCCTCCCGGTCCAGAAGCTCCCGCAGGCGGCTCCGGCGCCGGCCTCCCTTGGGGCTAAGAAAGCCCTCGAAGGTGACGGTCTTGTCGAATATTCCGGCGGCGCTGAGCAGGGCGGCGAAGGCGGAGGGCCCCGGCAGCGGAACGACGTCGAAACCGCGGTCTTTCATCGTCCTTACGAGCCGGGAGCCGGGATCGCTCAGGGCTGGGGTGCCCGCGTCGCTGACATAGGCCACGTTTTTGCCCTCCGTCAGGAGGGCGGCGATCCTGCCTGCGCTTTTTTCCTCGTTGTGGCCGTGGCAGCTGACCAGGGGCTTCCTGATGCCGTAGTGGTTCAGCAGCTTCAGGCTGTGCCGGGTATCCTCGCAGGCGATCGTGTCGGCCTCCTTGAGGCATTC
>CAZGUL010000002.1:0-271 GCA_964529055.1 uncultured Spirochaetaceae bacterium | reverse complement strand
GGTTATGTCTTTCAGGTTTCCGATGGGCGTCGCGACGATGAAAAGTTTCGCCATACCGTCACTGTACCCGCCCGCGGCACCGGACGCAAGGGGGACGGAGGCGGGGTCCGCCGGGGTTGCACGGAGCCGGCGGCGGCGGATAGAATGAATCATGCTTTTTACGCGGCTTCTTCTTTTCCTGCTGGGGATTCTCATCGCGTACCTGGCCGCGTCGCTTCTCGCGGGCCGGCGCGTGGTCGTTTCCCCGCCCAAATCCTGGACTTCCCGGGGC
>CAZGUL010000001.1:18568-36026 GCA_964529055.1 uncultured Spirochaetaceae bacterium | reverse complement strand
GCCCGGGTAATTCTGCAGGGACATGACTTGCTTGATGATGACGGCGGCCGCCCCGTTTTTTTACGCTTCCACCAGATGCTCGATCCGCGCCGTCGTCGGGCCGGAGGCGATGATGATGGGGTTTTTGAGTTCCAGACCGGCGAATTTCATGAAGTATCCCCCTTAATCGATTTCCGGAAATTCGTTGATGTCCTCGAACCCGGCGATCTCCTTCCCGCCCACGATGCCGACGAGAAGGTAATCCTTCGAAATCGGATCGTACCGGTATTCCTGGAGCAGCCGGAAGTTCTCGATCATACCGGAGGATTTTACATGAATTCTCGTTCCGGTGCAGTAAATTTCGTCGTCCCCGATCCTGAGCCGGTCTTCCCCTGCAGGGCCGATCGGCAGGTCCCGGCGGATGATTTCCCTGACCTTCGCCTGGATTTCGGGAATCGGTATTTCCGGCTTTTCGGGGAACATGATGACGAATCCGTGTTTGACGTCCGAATGGAGAATGGGGGGCGTGTAGTGGTAATCCCGTCCCAGCACGAAACTCGTGATGTCCTCCGCGGAGTGGGCCATCAGCCTGTACCGGATGGTCTTGTCCACCACCGCCTTTATCCTGCCGGGAATGGGCCCGAACACCGAGGGCCGGGTCACGATGACCTCCTCGCCGATGCCGAAAATGATCTGCGCGTTGTAACCCAGCGCCTCGTACAGCAGGTCGAAGTGTTCCACGATGACGCGCCGGCCGTGGCTCACCGCCCGGGATACCGCCTCGGCGATTTCGAACTTCTGCTTGAAGGCGAGCTCGTAGCGGACGTCGATGTGATACGTGTGGGGGGCGAAAAAATCTTCGGGACTGAAGGAGTACAGCTGGGCCGAGCGGATGTTGACCCCGTCGTCGTCGTTGGTGAGTTCCAGTCCCGGGAACAGGCCCTTGATAAGGGTCGACTTTCCCGATCCCTCGGCGCCGATGATGCCGATCAGGAGGTCCGTGGGGTACAGGTACCTTCGGGCCAGTTCGCTGCCGAGGGTGTACAGCCGCAGCCGGCCCCGGGGCGCGTAGTAGGTGGAATAAATCAGGGTTTCCCGGTAACTGAACCGCTGGGAAAATGCCTGGATCCGGTACCGCTCTTCCCGGTCGGGCATGTCAGTCCTCGAAAAAGATGCCGAGGAGCGGCGCGTGCTGCTGGGCCCCGTAAATGTCCGTGTCGCCGGGGGAACCCGACGCGAGCGGACGCCGGATCGTCATCTTGACGGCGTTCGCCGGTTCGAACCACACGATGCCGACGATGTCTTCCGGCCCGACCCGGTACAGCCGCCGGAGCAGGTCCGTGTCCACCAGGTTGTTCCTCTTGAACAGGTCGTAATAGCGCCTCTCCCTGAAGATGATGTCCAGGGTGAGTTCGAACGGCCCCGCGTTTTTCGAACGAATAACCCGCGCGGCTTCCCGTATGTTCTTCGTCATTTTTTCGTCTCCTTCGTCCTGCGGCCCCCGGCCGCCGGGGTCTTTTTTCCCGCCCGTCCCGGTTTTTTCGGCGGACAGGTCTCAACGCCCAGCGGGAAGAGCCCCTGGCTGTCGATGTCCATCAGGTGGAAAAGGGAAAACTCGTAGACCTCCCCCATGGGTATGTCCGACGGGGAAAACGGGAAGGCCAGGTTGCCGGCGGTGGAAATCCTGCCTTCATACCCGTAATGGAGCAGCGTCGACCGGGTCAGGCTGCACACCGTGTCCGCCTCCGCCTGGCTCGCCCCCACCGCGTCGATGACGATCCCGAGCTCGTGGGCGGGAGGCGCTCCCGGCTCGAGGGGGCCCATGACGCCGTTTTTTCCGTATACGTGAAAGTGTATCTTCCCCCGGATATTCTCCCGCTCCATCCAGGATACCGTCTGCAGCCGGACCTGTTCGAGGACGGAATCCACGGAAGCGATCATGACCGGATCGTGGGTTCCCGCGATGGAAACGGTCCTGTAGCCCGTCAGCCTCGAACCCTCCAGCTTGATCCTGTAGGGAATCGCCGGCTCGAAGCGGCTTCCCCGCACCTCGACCCTGCCGCCATCGAGTTCGGTGAAGGAACAGCCTTCCAGATTGATCGTCCCGCCGGGACCGGGCAGGTGATAGGGGTCGGATTTTTCGTACAGGGTGTGGGCGGCGGTGGACTCCCGGGTAAACCTGCGCCTGTCGTTCAGGGCTTCGAGAATGAAGGAGGAACCTTTCAGGATGCCCAGAACACAGTCGGCCCCGGAGCCGGGTGTCGCCGCGATGGCCGCGCATTCGATGATCTTTCCCATGTGGGTCGCCAGGGCGGGATCGAAGCCGAGCAGGATCGGCAGCGCGGCGAAAACCGCCGGATCGTAGCAGCGGCCGCAGAGGATGACGTCGCACCCCGCCCGGTGGGCCTCGATGATGGGCTCCACGCCGAACTGGGCGACGATGTGGGGCGTGCGGGCCACGTCCTCCGCGGTTACCGGAGGAGCGAACTTCAACGGTTCGATCCACCCCCTCTCGAGGGCCTTCAGCACCAGGCTGTGGGGGATGTCCGCCGGAATGACCCCCAGGGTGAATTCCAGCTTTTCCTCCCGGGCGATCTCCTCGATGATGTCCTTGCACCAGGAAAGGTGCGGCCGGGCGCCTGATCCCCCGGCCGTTCCGATGACGACGGGAATTTTCCGCTTCACTCCCTCGGTGATCATGAAACGCAGGTCCCGCTTGACGAAGGCCCGGTCGGTGAACGACTTTCCCTTTCCCAGGTAATAGGGGCCGGGGTCCGTGGAGCCGCCGTCCACCGCGATGAGATGGGGTTTGCGTTCGATGCCCCGGGCGAAGGACTCCGGCGGGAAACCGTACCCCAGGATTCCCGTGGGACTCAGGACCCGGAACCCCTCGGGATACATCCTGTCCAGTTCCTCGGGACTTTTGCGGACCAGGTCCGTGGCGGCGTTCAGGAGCGGCGCCCTCCTGACGTTGCTCGGCGCATTGCCGGCGGTGCGGCGGGGCGCTTTTTGTGAACCCGGCCGCCCGGCGGCGAGCTTCTTCGCGGCGGGGGCCTTTTTCACGGCGGTTTTTCTTTTTTTGGCGGCCGGCTTTTTTTCGGCAGCCTTTTTTTTCTTTACCGACGGCTTTTTTTTCGGGACCGCTTTCCTGCCCGTCCTCTCGCTTTTTTTCTTCTCCTTCATTTTCGGCTCCTCCCCAGGGCGATGATTCTTTCCATCTCGTTGTTGACCACGGTAAAACCTTCATCGAAACCCATGCCGGGCTTCGCGAGCATCCTCTCCGGCCTCGCCGCCATGGCGGCGTGAACGCAGGCCCGGGCGGAAACGTCCGTCTCGTTGCAGGTGCCTCCCTGATAGGCTTCCATGCCCCGGGCCCTGCAGTACAGCACGCTTTCCACCGTGTTCTGGATTCCCCCCAGATCGGGGGTCTTGATCTGCACCATGTGACAGCACGCGGCGTCGGTGAACTCGGCGATGTCCTCGTAGGTGTTGCACCACTCGTCCGCCACGATCCTGACCCGTGACCCCGAAGCATCGAGCAGCCGCTTTATCTCCCCCAGGGCCTCGATCTGCCTTTCCTTCCCCTCCATGTCGACGGGGCCCTCGATGTACAGCTCGTGGGGGCCGGCGGCCTGTTCCAGGCCCGCGAGGTAATCCGCCGTGCGGCGAAGATCAAAAGCGAAAAGAAGTCCGATAGTCCCGTACACGTCGATGTGGATGACCGGGAGATAATCGGGGCGGGTCCTGAGTTTCCGTACACGGGCCGCGATCCACGCGATGTATTCCCGGAGCTTTTCCCCGTTCCTGCCCAGTTTTTCGTCGATGGTGTTGATGAGACCGTGGGGCAGGACTTCCACCTCCTTCAGGATCATCTTGTCAACGTTTTCGTAGCGGTTGTCCCCGGTCTGGCCGAAAAGAGGGATTCTTTCGTACACCCGGGGAAGGTTGTATTCGTCGCAGAGGACTTCGCAGGCCTGTTTTCCCGCCGCGGCGGCCCGGGCGTCCAGCAGGGCCTGGCTGAGGCCGTACCGGGCCGCCGTGTGGAGCCTTCCGGGACCCGTTTCCAGGTCGGCCAGGGCCGCAGTCATTTCGCGGAAGGGGAGCACCTCCGTCCCCTCGAGCCGGGGCCGCAGGATCTTTTCCAGCTCCGGAATGTAGGTTTCCGCCTTGAAAACCGGGTCCCTGCCGCCGGCGCCGGAATACTGGACCGCGGCGCAGTCGCCGACCGCGGCCCGCCCGTCGTCCAGCACGAGCAGGATCGACACGGACTCGCCCGCCTCGCGGACCCGGCGGAACCCCTCCGTCGCCGGGGAGCCTTCGTAGACGAAACCGTCGTGGACACAGCCCTTTTTGATCGCCCGCTGATCGTCGAAGAAAAACGCCGATTTCCCCGGCGCGAACAGGACTTTCTTTATTTTCACCGCGGCCTCCCCACAAGGTGTCCCTTGCTGATCGCGTAAATATCGTCGGTGACCATCTGGAAACAGACGTCCCGCCCCTCCGCCCGCGCCCTCTCCAGAAGCCGCTCGGCGTGAAATCCCTTGATGTCGTCGTCGAAGGGCAGATTGCCGAAATTGTACAGCCGGATGAAACCCTCGTTGTCCCGGACCGGAAGGATCCTGCCCCGGTTGTAGGCCGACGGGGCGAAGGGCACGTCGAGGACCCCGGCCTCGAACGCGGCGACGGTTCCCCGCACCCAGTCCCCGCCGCCGAGGCGGCGGACCGCTTCCAGGATCGACCGGGTTTCATTCTTGATGAGGTCCGTTTCCCTGCGGAGGTCGGGCGAATCCGGCGCCGGCTGGTCCATCAGCATGTTGACGATCTGCTTCGTGGCCCGGAGCCCCTGGGCGTTCGCCTCCTTCGTCGGTATCCCCATCGCCTCGTGGGGGGATTTTACGATGACCTTTTCCGCTCCGGAAAAAACCGCCGCCGCGCTGCCCCAGGAAATGACGCCGAAGGCCTTCGCCTCGTCCTCCGGGAAGCCCCCCATCCACTGGTGAAACACGGTGGTGAGCTCGAAATCGTCGAACCCCTCGGCCCGGAAGTACTCGTCCGCAAGCTCCCGCAGGGAGCGCAGCGCGGCGACGTCCTGAATCAGGTTTCCCCCCTGCCCGTAACCGAGGGTGAGGGAACGCACTCCCTGGCCCAGGGCGAACAGGCCCTCGAGGATCGCGGCGGCGTGGCCGACCGAAGGCGGCACGAGGGTTCCCGTCAGGGGGCCGAAGGGCTCCCGGTTGATGGAGACGCCCGCCTCCTCGTAGATGCCCACCAGGGCGTCCACGTACATCCAGTCCCGGATGGATTTTTCCAGGGAGACCTTTTTCGCGTACGGGATGTTGTACGAAATGCCTCCCCCCTCGAAGCTCGTGAAGCCCGCCGCGAGGGTTATTTCGGCCAGGAGGCGGGCGTCGGGGGTTCCGTGCCGGATCTGGATGGGTTTCTCGACGGCCTCGACGACCCGGCGGCATCCCCGGACACCGTGATTGACCGCGGGGAACCCGTTCAGCAGCGACGTCCCCGCGTTTTCCGATTTCTCGATCCCCGCGGCGGCCTCGTGGTAGCGGTTCTGGCGGGTGTACGCGTCTATCGTCGTCGGCAGAAGGTCCGCCTCTCCCGCGGTTTCCAGGTATTTCAGCAGCTTGATGTGCTCCTCGATGAGGGCCACGCCCGCCCGGGGCTGGAGCAGGAGCCTGCGGCTTACGAGGGCGTTCCGCATGGCCCGGGAAAACCTCTTTTCATCGGGAATCGACCGCTGATAGGCGATGCCCTCCTCGCGGTCCACCTCCGCCCCCGTCGGCCAGCCCGCCTGGACGATCTTTCTTTCCTCCAGATATTCGCTTTTCGTCAATCGCCGGAGACCGTTGTTTTTCATTCCGTCGTCCTCGTTTCTTCCGTGAGATGAGAGAGCGCGCAGGCGACAGCCTCTTCGGGAAAATCGTCCGCCAGGTTTCCGAGCAGCGGGAAAAGATGGAGGCCGTCCCGGTAAAAGCGGAAATCCCCGGGAAGCAGGGGGATTTTCTCCTCCCGCACCTCGCCGCGGACGCGGCGGAAAGCGCGGCGCAGCCCGGCGCCCAGATCGTGACGGGAAAGGAACCCCCCGGTACCGATCAGGCGGGAACAGGGACGGAGGTCCTTCCCCTGCTGGAGAAAAACCTTTCCCGCGGGATAATAGACGGCCTCGAGATTTCCGGCGTGGCGCAGGGCCGCACAGGCGGCGGCGGCCTCGCAGAGAAGGGTGTCCATCAGAAGCTCCCGCCCGTCCGCGGGGCGCATGTCGGTGCGGGCCGCCGCCTGGGCCGCGTACTCCTTCATCTCATCGAATGAAATCCCGCGGGCTTCCGCCTCGGAGCGCAGCGCGTCCCCCGCCCCGGCGAGGAGGGACTCGGCGCTGATCCGCAGGCCCAGGTCACCCTCCACGGTGCGCTTCACCCGGGGTTCCCTGATGCCCTTCAGCAGGACGCCTTCGGCCCCGCGGAACGCTTCCCCGCAGGAATAAAAATCCGTGGTGGCCCCGCCGGGATCGACGACGCAGAAGTCTCCCCAGTCGGGCCGGAGCTCGCCGATCCGCGATACGAGCTCGAAGACCGCCAGCGGCGTCGGCTTCGGGTCGGAACCGCAGAAGTCGCGCACCCTGTCCAGGCCGCGGCCGTGCACGATGGAATCGAGAAAAATCTTCTGGATCGCCTGCCGCGCCGAATCCGTCGCCATCTTCCCGATCTCGGGCATCACGTTGCCGGCAACAGCGGTTCTCTTGTCCCGGAGAATTTCGAGCACCTGCCGCCTCACCGCCGAATTGCCCGCGTACAGCACGGTGCCGGAAAAGGCGGAGGCCGCGACGACCTCCGCGTTGGACAGCACGAATTTTTCGTTGCCGCCTTCGGTGCCGCCGGAGAGGAGGATGATGTCCGGGTCACCGGCGAGGATCCGGTCCATGGTTTCCGGGGAAAGCCTGTACGCGGAATCGCCGACGATCCTGCCGCCGGCGGACCAGGCGGCGAGCCGGGCGACCTGCAGCGTCAGGTCCGGCACGATGCCGACCGCGGCGATCCTGAGGCCCCCCTTCGCCGACGAGGAAAACCTGACCGGGAACCCCGCGCCGGCCGCGTTTTCCGGTCCGCCCTCCGTCAGGCCGCCGAGAACGCTGAAGAAACCCTCCCCCAGGTCGCCGCGGGTGGTGGGAAAAACGGCCTGGCGCAGAACTTTCAGGACGCCGCCGTCGAAGGCGAACACGGCGCCCTTCGTGAAGGTGGATCCGATGTCAACGCTCGCGACGCGATCTTTCATCCACATCCTTCCTCAGCAGGGCCGCCGCTTCCGCCAGGTCGACGTCGGGCGGGAAAACCCGGTCGAAACCCATTTCCCTGAATTTGGCCTCCACCTCGGGGAAGGGCGTCTTGCCCACCACCAGGTTCCCTCCGGCGTACAGCAGGATGTCCTCCAGGCCGCGCTCCACGCACTTTTCCCGGAGGCCCCTGCAGTCGATGAGGCCGTGACCGTACAGGGAGGATACGAGGATCGCCCGCGCGTCGGTCTCGATCGCGGCGTCGATGAACTCCTCCTGGCTCACCATGACCCCCAGGTTCACCACGTTGAATCCCTGCTCGGTGAAAAAGGCGTCCAGGATCTTGTTGCCCACCGAATGACAGTCGAAGCCGATGACGCCCAGGACGATGTTGATCCGGCTCATCCGGCGGCCTCCTCGGCGATAAGGCTCCTTATCCTCTCCTCCAGGTGCAGGAGCGACCCCTTCTCGATGCGGTAATCGAAGGGCACCAGGCGGCCGCCGCTCTCGGTGAACCGCTGGATGAGGGCCTTGTTTTCCCTGCCGATCTCGAACGAGTATCCCGGCGGAATGATCACAACATGCTTGTCCCGGATGAAGCCCGCCACGTCCGCCCCGGGGCCGACCAGAAGGCCCTCCGCGTCCGCCGGGGACACCCCGTAATCCGGAAGCTTTCTGCGGATGATCTCCATGAACTGGGGACTCCGGCACAGGATCCCGATTTTCTGAGAGCCCGTCATCCCGGCCAGATCGAGAATGGTCTGCTGGCTCGGCGAAACGACGACCCTGACGATGCGCTTTTTCAGGGACGGCACCAGGCCGGTGAGGTCCTCGTAGTGGGTCGCCGTGCACAGGATGAGTTCGAAGTCGCGGAGCTTCCTTTCCGCGTCGGCGGCGTTTTTCAGCTCATGGAGAAGGACCTTCTTCACCTCCAGCCGGGCGATGACGGCGATCTGCCGGCGGAACATGTCCAGCGACTCGGGATTACAGTCCACAGCGGCGATGAAGATCCCGGCCTTTTTTTCCTGCCGTTCGCTGATTTTCAGATGGATCAGGTTCCCGATTTCCTGCGGGGAAAACCGGAGTTCCTCGAGGTTCGCGAGAAGAGCGTCGATGAGGCGCCCGGCCTTGTCCAGTCGTCCCGAATCGGCGGGTGTCACGCCGGCGGCGATGAAAGTGCCGCGTCCCCGGGCCGGCACGACGACCCGCCGGAGAGCGAGCTCTTCATAGGCCTTTTTGATCGTTCCCCGGGCCACCGCGAGCCTCTCCGCCATTTCCCTCTCGGGGGGCAGGCGCTCGCCGTTTTTGAGTTCTCCTCTTCCGATCAGTTCGATGATTTTCTCGGCGACCTGGCGGTATACCGGGGTGTCTCCGACTTTATCGACGTGGAACTCCGGAATCATGGTCTCCCCCTGTACCAAAAAGGTATTGGTATAGACCATTATAGACCAGAATGTTCCGCCGGTCAAGATTCAGGAAATTCCGAGTTTCTTCATTTTTCGCCAGAGAGTGCTCGCGTCGATTCCGAGAAACCGGGCCGCTTCCTTCTTGCTTTTCGAGCGGTCCAGGGCCTGTTGAATGATTTCCTTTTCCAGCGAGGCGGACCGCAGGGAAAACAGATTCCGGCCGTTCCCGCGGGACCCGGGCTCAACGGACTCCAGGCACGCCTCCACGTCGCCCGTTCCCGCGGTCTCCCCGTCGGACAGGACGGAAAGCCGTTCGCAGAAGTTGCAGAGCTCCCGGACGTTTCCCGGCCAGTCATGTTTCCGCACCATCCGCTCCGCCTCCGGGTCGAGCCCCTTCAGGGGCGAATTGAGCCGCTGCCGGTTAAGCACGATGAAGTGGCCGCACAACGGAACGATGTCGTCCCTGCGCATGCGCAGCGGCGGTATGAAAAGGTTGAGCACGTTCAGGCGGTACAGAAGGTCCTCCCGGAACCAGCCCTCGGCGACGAGCTTTTTCAGGTCCCTGTTGGACGCGGAAATGATGCGGATGTCGATGGGAATGACCCGGTCGTGGCCGATGCGCATGATTTCCCGCTCCTGGAGGACCCGCAGAAGCCGGCTCTGCAGTTTCGGTGATATGTCCCCCACCTCGTCGAGGAACACCGTGCCTTTGTGGGCCAGCTCGAAGAGGCCCGCCTTGCCGCCCTTCGACGCTCCGGTGAAGGCGCCCTCCACGTAGCCGAAAAGCTCGCTCTCCAGCAGGTCCTCCGCCAGGGCGGCGCAGTTGATCGCGACGAAGGGATGGGCCCGGCGCTCGGAGGCGGTGTGGATGCTCTGGGCGAACAGCTCCTTCCCGGTGCCGGTTTCACCGTAGATGAGAATGTTGGAATCCACCTTGCTGAATTTTTCCGCCACCCGCACCGCCTCGGCGAAACAGGGGTCCTTCCCGATGATGTCCCGAAACGCGTATTTCGCGACCAGACCCTTGCTGTGGAGCTTGGCCCTGATCTGCGCCTCCAGCTCCTGTATCCGCGTTATGTTCGAGAAAGTCACGACCACGCCGGCGCCGCTCAGGGGAACGCAGTTCACCGCGTAGGTGCGGTCCCTGATTTTGACGAGCTCGCCCAGATATTTTTTTCCGCCCGAAACGGCCGCCGCCATGTCGAGCTGCGGTATCAGCGACGATATGAGGACTCCCTCCGATGCCCGCCCTTCGGCCGCGAAAATAGTCCGGGCGTATTTGTTGATCGCCGTGACCCGCCCGTCCGCATCAGCCGAGATGATCCCCTCGAAGGTGTAGTCCATGATGGTCTTGAACCGCTCGCTCTTTTCCCGCTCCTGCCGCATGATGCGGACCGTGCGGATCGCCTCGTCCACGGCCTGCCGGACGGTCTTCGGCCCCGATTCGATGATGACGTTCGGGATCCCCATTTCGTCGCACACCGCGCAGGCCGCCTGCCCGGCGATGACGGCGTCGGCCCCCCCGGCAACCGCGCGGCGTATCGCGTCGGGAAGTCCGGCGGGGTCCTCGACCTGGAGGCATCTCAGCCCGCAGGAGAAAAAATTCGTTATCTCCTCGACGCCGTAGACGATATTGAGGGGTCCGACGATCGCGATGTTCCGCGGGTTGAAGCGCCGCACGCATTTGCCCAGGGCCACGACGATGTCGAAGCCCGTCACGGTAATCTCGATGAAGGGCACCGACAGGTTTTTCAGCGCCCTGGCGGTAAACCCCCGGGCAATGACGATGTCCGCGTCCAGGTCCACCGTATCGAGCTCCCCGAAGGTCCTGACGTAAATCGAGTGGGTTATCTCCCCGCGGTCGGGATGGTTCGCGAAGGTTTCCTGAACGATCTTTTCCATTCCCTGATACGGGACGATGAACGTGATGCGGATCATCTTTCACCGCGGGCGGCGAGCCGCCGCAGCGCCTCCAGCGCGGGACCGTGTCCGGAGGCGAAATCCCCGGAAGGCGCCTCGACGGCGATCCTGTCGCCCGCGTATCCCCTGGCGAGAAGACGTTCGAAAACGGGCATGTAGGGGGACAGGTTGTCCGGCCGGGGATACCCGCGTCCGCCGGGTTCGGCTATGTGCAGGTACCGGACGCGGCGGACCGTCTTTTCGTCCAGGACCTCCGGGGATTCCACGGACTAGAGAAAGTGGAAGTGGTCGAGAACGACGGCGGTGTTCGGCTCGCCCGCCCGGTCGAGGACCGAAAGCACCTCGGCGGTGGAGGTGATGAAATTCCCGAAGGCGGGGCACATGGCCTCCAGCAGAAGCTCGACGCCGTGCGCGGCGGCCGTCCGGGCGGCGGCGGTAAAAACCCGGACGAACTGCCGTTCGTGGGCGGCCCTGTCGCCGCCCGGGGGAATGTTGCGGGCCGCCGGGCTTCCGATGCCGATCCGCGGACAGCCCAGGGCCTCCGCCCGGCGGCACAGCACGGCGAAGTAGGCGGCCGCCGCGGCTTCGTCGCAGGCGGGGCCCGCCAGCGGCACCGAGCCCGGCACCGACGCGTGAAAGCCTTCGCACGAAAGAGAGCTCCGCCGCAGGCGTTCGGCAGTCCGCGCGAAAGACTCCTCATCCATGGCGGCGACAACGGACCCCGGCAGGTCGATGAAATCGTAGCCGGCCTTTTCGAGGGCGCCGAGATTTTCCGGCCCCGTGCAGCATCCTGTCTTCATGGGGAATAGTGTAAGGGCATCGAGGCGATTCCGCAAGTTCGCAATTGCATTCGCGCAATGGTCCCGCGCCCCCGCCCCAGTACCCGGCGGAACCGGCCTGTATCCGGGAAATCGGCCGGGAGCCTGCACCGGTCCCCGCTATGCGTTAATCCGTTTCCGGAGCGCGAAATACCCGGTCGGAGCCGGAGGCCCGCGGGATCCGGCGCGGCGGCATGGAATCCGGCGGAATTGGCACTCAAATTGCTTATTATATGAAAAAATCTACACAGGAGAATCATGTCATGAAAAAAATCCTTCCTTTTTTCATTCTGTGCGCCGTGGTGCTGAATTTCGGCTGGGCCGGCGGTGGAAAAGAATCCGCGAAATCCGGGATTAAAATCAGCGTCTTCGCCGGTTCGCTTCCCAAAAACACCCCCACCGGCACGGGGATGGTCCATTTCGTCGGCAAAATCAACGAGTACGCGAAGGGCTCCGTCATCGCGGAGGATTATTACGACACCCAGCTCGGGGACGCCACCTCCATGGTGCAGAGCCTCCAGCAGGGAACGGTGGACATCGGCGTATCCGGAACGGCGTACTATTCCGGCCTGGTCCCGGAAGTGCAGATCTTCGAGCTTCCTTTCCTGTTCGATTCCATTGCGAAGGCGCGGGCCGCCGTCGACGGCCCGGTGTCCGGCATTCTTTTCAAAAAACTCTACGACAAGGGGATCGTGGGACTCTGCTTCTGGGAAAACGGGTTCCGGCAGCTGTCCAACGACATCCGGCCGGTGAAAACGCCCGACGATCTCAAGGGCATCAAAATCCGGACCCTGCCCGCCCCGATCCAGATCGCCGCGTGGAAGGCCCTCGGCGCCCTTCCCACCGCCATCGACGTCGCGGAACTGTACACCGCCCTTCAGCAGGGGACGGTGCGGGCGCAGGAAAACCCGCTGGCCGAGATCGTTTTCCGGAAATTTTACGAAGTCCAGAAATACATCAGCCTGACCGGCCACGTCTACACCCCCTTCCTCCTTTCCATGAGCAAGATCACCCACGACAAGCTCACCGAGGAACAGCGGGCGCTCATCCTGAAGGCGGCGAAGGAGGCTCAGAAGGTGCAGCGGGACGCGGCGGCCCAGAAGGAACTGGAAGCCACCAAGGTCCTCCTGGATAACGGCGTCAAAATCGAGGAGAACCCGGACAAGGCGGCGTTCAAGGCCATCACTTCGTCGGTATACACCATGTTCACGGACAAATACGGCACCGACCTGCTGAAGATGGTTCAGGAAGCGAAATAACTTTTTCAAAAACCGGGGGCGGCGCGGCCTTCCCCCGGTAAAAGGGGACCCCCATGAAAATAGTCGACCTCACCCTTCCCATTCAGAAACACTGGCGCTACGGGGTGGAATTCTCCCTGGCCAGGTCGCACGCGGCCGGCGATCCGTGGCAGATCACCGCATACAATCTGCAGTCCCACTGGTTCACCCACATCGACGCGCCGATCCATCACTCGCCCGGCGGAGCCGACCTGGACGCTTATCCGATCGGGGACTGGTGCTTTTCCACGGCTCTGATCCTGGACTTTACGGGGGTTCCGGACAACGGCGGCATCGACGCGGGCATGCTCGAAAAGGCCGCGGGGGGACACGATCATTACGATACGCTTTTCCTGCGGACCGACAGGGGCAGAAAAGTCCCCTTCGAGTCGGTGGAGTTCTGGGACAATTCGCCGTATGTCACCGCCGACGGCGGCGAATGGATAAGGGACTACAGGCCGAAGGTGGTGGGTTTCGACTTTCCCCAGGATTACGAAATCCGGAAAATCAGGACCATGAAGCCCGGCGACGTCATCCACCAGCCCGTTCACGACCACGTTCTCGTGGAAGGCGGCATCCTGATGATCGAGTACCTGACGAACCTCTGGAGCATCGGCCGGCCCGTCTGCGACATCGTCGCCCTGCCCCTGAAGACGGTGAAGGCGGACGGGGCCCAGATCAGGGTGATAGCCGTTCTGGACCGTTCATAATTCACAAGGTGGAGACGTACATGAATTTTATCAAATCAGGCGGAATGAGAAAACTGGGAGACAACGTCCTCGGCCTCCTGGTTCTGGCCACGCTGCTCGTCGCGAATTACGGGGTGTTTTCCCGTTTCATCCTGCAGACTTCCGTGGCGTGGAGCGACGAGGTCCTGCGGGCGATCAACATCTGGCTCATCTTCATCTGCTCCGCGCTGGCCTTCAAGAGCGACAAGCTCATAAGCCTCGAGCTGGTGGAGGACAAACTGAAAAACAGGCCCCGCGCGAAAAACGTTCTCAAGCTCATTCAGGGAATTCTGTCCCTTGTTTTCGGCGTCTTTTTCGTCTATCAGGGATTTCTCGTCGTCCTGAAACAGTTTCAGAACCACGAGACGTCCCCCGTCCTGTTCATCCCGCTGTATCTCATCAACCTCGGTTTTCTGATCGGGGCGATAATGCTTTTTTTCTTTGCGGCTAAAAAATTGCTGCTCGCCTTCGCGGCGGTGAAAGACAGGAGCGCCACATGATCGGAAGCCTGATCGTCATAATATTTTTCATTTTCATGTTTTTCGGCATACCGATGGCGTTTTCGCTCTGTCTGGCGGCGCTGGTATACATGGTTCTCTTCGTGGACGTTCCGTCCATCATCATCGTCCAGCAGATGATCAGCGGTGTGGACAAATTCACGCTGATGGCGATCCCCTTTTTTGTCCTCGCCGGAACCCTGATGGAGAGCGGCGGCATCTCGAAAAGAATCGTCAACTTCGCGAAGGCGGTCGTGTCGCCGCTTCCGGGAGGGCTCGCGATGGTGGTTGTCATCGCCAGCATCATTTTCGCCGCCATGACCGGCGCCGGCGCGGCCACGACGGCGGCCATCGGCAGCATCATGATCCCCGCGATGATAAAGGAAGGCTACGATCCCGACTATTCCTGCGCCCTGCAGGCGTCGGCGGGAATCTTCGGCCCACTCATCCCGCCGAGCATCCTGATGGTGCTCTACGGGGTCACCTCCGGCGTCTCCGTCGGGGACATGCTGCTGAGCGGCGTGATGCCGGGACTGCTCATGGGCGTCCTCGTCCTGCTGGTGGTGATTTACTACGCCCTGCGGCACGGCTACAAGGGAACGGAAAAATTCCACATCAAAAATGTTCTCCGCACGTTCGTCGAGGCTTTCTGGGCGATCCTGACGCCGGTCATCATTCTGGGCGGAATCTACTCCGGTGTTTTCACCCCCACGGAGGCCGCGGCGGTCGCCGCCTTCTACGCCCTCATCGTGGGGCTATTCGTCTACAAGGAACTGAAATTCCGGACCATACTTCCGCTTCTGGCGAAATCCTTCATGCTCGCCGCGGGCATCATGCTCATCGTCGGGGCAACGCAGGCTTTCGGGTGGGTCCTGACGAAGGAGAAAATTCCCCAGGCGGTGGCGTACTGGTTCAATTCGCTCACCGGCAACCCGCTGGTGTTCCTGTTCGCGGTGAGTCTCATGCTGCTGGCCGCCGGCTGCTTCATCGACGCCGTTCCGGCGCTGCTGCTGTTCGCACCCATCCTGTGCCCCACCGCCGAGGCGTACGGCATCCCGCTGATGCATTTCGGGGTCATCATGGTAGTCAGCCTGTGCATCGGCCTGGTCACTCCCCCGGTGGGGATAAATCTCTTCGTCGCGTCCTCCGTGGGAGGACGCCCGGTGCACAGAATCATCCCCTTTCTGCCGCCGTTCATCATCGTGATGATCGTCGGCCTTGCGGCCCTCATTCTGTTCCCGGAGATATCGACCTTTCTGCCCGCCCTGATGCGCGCGAGGGGTTAAAAGGACACCACATGAATTTTGATCTTGTTTTTTCCGCCGCCGGAAAGAAGACGCCGGAAATCGCGATCATCGGCGTCGGCGGCTTCAATCACTCCCTTTTCGTCTACGGCATGCGGGGCGGAAAAGTGAAGGTCCGCGTCCTCTGCGGGCGAAACATCCGCAAGTGCGTCGACGCGTACACGGCCGCGGGAGTCGCCGCGGACGATGTCGCCGTCTGCCGGACCCTCGAGGAGGGTCTTGCCGCGTACACGGCGGGCAGACATCTCGTTTTCGACGATGTCGCTCTGGCGATGCGGATGCCTTTCGACATCGCCGTCGAAGGCACCGGCAACCCCGAAGCCGCGGCGGCCCACGTTCTTGCCGCCGTGGAGAACCGCAAGCACGTCGTCAACGTGACAAAAGAAGCGGACTCCGTCGCGGGTCCCCTGCTGGCGAGAAAGGCCCGGGAGCAGGGCGTGGTGTACTCCCTCGCGGAGGGGGACCAGCCCGCATTGCTTATCGGCCTGGCGTCCTGGGCCCGGGCCGCGGGGCTTTCCGTCCTGAGCATCGGCAAATCCAGCGAATACGACTTCATTTTCGACGAAGACAAGGAAACCGTCACCGTCCTGGGGAAGACCGTGCCGGTGCCCGGTTTCGGGAAGCTGTGGGACCTGGGGAAAAACGTTCCCGGGACCCTGCGGGACCGGAGCGGAATGCTGTCGGCGTTCGGGCAGCGGGCCCTTCCCGATCTGACCGAGATGGGGATCGTCTGCAACCATCTGCCGGATTTTCATCCCGACGTGCCTCCGTTCCACTGTCCCGTCGCCCGGACGCTGGAAATCCCGGACATCATGTGTCCGACCGAACTCGGCGGCATCCTGGGAGGCCGTTCCCGCATCGACGTGGTGAACTGTCTCCGCCGGACGGACGAGCAGAGCCTGGGCGGGGGCGTCTATCTGGTCGTCGCATGCGACGACGAGGAAACCTGGCGGGTCCTCCAGGGAAAAGGAATCCCGGTGAGCCGGAACGGCAAAACGGCCCTTATTTACTACCCCGCCCATTACCTCGGCTTCGAGGCCCTTTTCAGCGTCCTGTCCATCGGGCTCCTCGGCTTTCCGACGAGTTCCGTCGAGCCGCGGCCCCGGTACGATCTGGCGGCCCGTTCGACGACCGCCCTGAAAAAAGGGACCCTCTTCGCGGCGAAGGGGCATCATCACATCATCGAAGGGCTTGAAGGCATTCTCCTGCCCGCCGAACCCGTCGACCGCGACAAGACCCTTCCCTACTATCTCGCGGACGGGGCGGTCCTGAACAGGGACGTTCCCGCCGGAGTCCTTCTCACCGCCGACGCTCTGGACAAGCCGGAAAACGCCCTGCTCTGGAAACTCCGGGAGGAACAGGACCGGGTCTTCTTTCCCGGGTGAAGGTTTTTCTTCCCGACGGCCGGAAGACCCCGGCGCGCCGCGACGGCGGCGCGCCGGTTTGATTGATTGTTTTCGGTTTCGATGATACAATTCTGAAACAATTTGTTTTTCAGGTTCGCTGGAGCGATGAAAAGGGAATCCCGTTGAATTCGGGAACGGACCCGCCGCTGTAATCCGGTAGTCGAACCCTCACGATGCCACTGGGGCCTTCCCCGGGAAGGCGAGGGAGAGAGGCGCTCACGGGCGCCGGCCGGAGAGTCAGAAGACCTGCCTGAAAGACCATCATTCCATTTAGGAGGGTTGAACATAAATGGAACACCGTAAAATTCGTATCCTGTTTGCCGCCTCTCTTCTTACGGTCCTCGGCGCAGGCCCCGTCTTCGGAATGCACATCATGGAAGGGTTTCTGCCAGAGTCCTGGACGGTCCTATGGTTTTACAAGCTGATGCAGAGGGCCGCTACGCCGGTTCTCTTTTTCGGCGTCCGGAGAATCACCCGGATCACGCGGGAAAATCCCGGGTCCGTTTTTCTCCTTGCCATGGCGGGGGCCTTCGTCTTTGTGCTTTCCGCCCTGAAGCTTCCGTCCGTGACCGGAAGCTGTTCCCACCCCACCGGCACGGGCCTGGCGGTCGTTCTTTTCGGACCCGCCGTGGTCTCCGTCCTGGGCAGCATCGTCCTTCTCTTCCAGGCCCTTCTCCTCGCCCACGGCGGAATCACGACCATGGGGGCCAATATCTTCAGCATGGCCGTCGCGGGTCCCTTCCTGGGGTACCTGGCTTTCAAGCTCCTGGGGAGGACGAAAATCCCGTTCGGCTGGACGGTTTTTCTTGCGGCGTTCACGGCGGACCTTGCCACCTACGGG
>CAZGUL010000001.1:0-18558 GCA_964529055.1 uncultured Spirochaetaceae bacterium | reverse complement strand
ACGTCCCTTCAGCTTGCCCTGGCGTTCCCCGATCCCGCGGGAGGTTTTTCGGCTTCCCTCGCGAAGTTTGCCGCCCTGTTCGCCGTAACCCAGCTTCCCCTGGCGGTGAGCGAAGGGCTCCTGACCGTGACGACGGTCAATCTGCTCCGCAGATACGCGGGGGATGACCTGGCTTCCCTCCGGATCGTTCCGGAAAAGGAGCTGGCGTCATGAAAACACGAATCGTTTTTCCCCTTCTCATAGTCATCGCATTGTCCGCGTTCCCCCTGTTTTTCCTGAGGGACGCCGAATTCGGCGGGGCGGACGGCGAGGCTGAAAATCTGATCACCGAGATGGCCCCCGATTACCGGCCCTGGTTCGCCGGCTTGTGGGAACCGCCCAGCGGGGAGGTGGAGAGCCTGCTTTTCTCCCTCCAGGCGGCATTCGGGGCGGGGGTCGTCTTTTACGTTCTCGGATACTACACGGGGAAAAAGTCCCGGGAGAAAAAAAACCCGATTGTTCGTTCTTGATATTTCCGCCCATACAAACGCTTATCGTTCCGTCCATCCGGCGGAAAAGCTGGCTTTCTCGGCGCTTGCCGTCGGAGGGACGCTGATGGGGAAGACGCCCTTCGTTCCTCTCGGAGTATTCGCCCTGTGCTGCGGGCTTCTGCTGTTCGGGGCCCGTGTGGGAACCCGAAGGCTGCTCCGTTTTCTCTCCGGGCCGCTCCTGTTCCTTCTCGCCGGCCTGCCCGCGATTCTCGTTTCGGTCAAACCGGCCGCGGCAGTGTGCTCCGCCGGCATCCCCTTCCTCGGCATCCGGCTCGGAATCACCGCCGAAGCAGCGGGGACCGCCGGACTGCTTGCGGCGAAGGCGGCCGGGGCATCCGCCGCCTTCGGCTTTCTCGTCCTGACGACGCCGGTCTTCGCCGTCGATCAGGTCCTGTCCCGCCTGCGCTTCCCCCCGGTGGTGCGCAGCATCGCGGTGCTGATGTACCGGTACATTTTCATCACCCTCCACATCTCGGAAGCGGTCCGCCTGTCCCAGAAGGCCCGGGGGGGATACACGGGATTCGTCCGCGGAATCCGCTCGCTGGGGATGCATTCGGCGGCCGTGATCGTGAAGACCTACGGCTTCGCGAGGATTTCCCACGGGGCCCTCCTGCTGCGGGGATTCGACGAGACCTTCGACCTGGTTCCCGTGGACTACCCGGCCTCGGCGGGAAACAGGCGTCTTCTCGTCCTGTTCGGCCTCGCGCTGACGGCGGTTCTCGCCGCGGAGGGAATGTGAACGCTCTTCTTGAAATCAGGGGTCTCCGCTACTCCTACCCGGACGGGACCGCCGCCCTCGATGGGGTGGACCTTTCCGTCCCCCGGGTCTCGCGCACTGCCCTCCTGGGGGAAAACGGTTCCGGCAAATCGACCCTCCTCCACGTCCTCGGCGGCCTTCTCCGGCCCGGAAGCGGGGAATACCTGTACGCCGGGGAAAAGGTCTCGTACGGCAAAAAGGACCTGAACCGCCTGTTCCGCCGGGTCGGCCTCGTGTTCCAGGATCCGGACGTCCAGCTCTTCGCCCCCACGGTCTACCAGGAGGTCGCCTTCGGACCCGGGAATTTCGGCAGGACCGGAGCGGACCTGGCTTCCGCGGTGGAAGGCGCCCTGGCCGCGGCGGCGATTTCGGACCTCCGCGACAGGCCCCCCCATTTCCTGAGCTACGGCCAGAAAAAACGGGTTGCCCTGGCGGACATTCTCGCCCTGGAAACGGAGACCGTCCTTTTCGACGAGCCCCTCGCCTGGGTGGACTTCAAAGGCCGGGAAAAAATCCTTTCCGCGATGGAAGACCTTCACCGGAGGGGGAAAACCCTGATCGTCTCCTCCCACGATCCGGAATTCGCCTTCCGCTGGGCGGACAGGGTGGTGATCATGAAGAACGGGCGGATCGCCCTGGCGGGGGAGACCGGCGAAGTTTTCCGCAGACGGGAGGCCCTCGCGGAAGCGGGAATCGACGAACCGCTGTGCTGCCGCCTGGCGCGGGAGCTGGGACTGCCGGAGGTCCCGGCGGACACGGAACGGCTCGTCCGCCTCCTCAAATCCCGTACCGGAGGAAATTGACATGACGAACGAAAATTCACGGGATTCCCGGAAGGCGGTGGTCGTCGCGAGCTTCGGAACCACCCACGCCGACGCGCTGGCGGAAGGAATCGCCCCCTGCGAGGACACCGTCCGCCGCGCCTTTCCCGACAGGGTCCTGCGCCGGGCGTTCACCTCCGCCGGCGTGGCGCGGAAACTGCGGGAGCGCGACGGCGTCACGGTCGACACCCCCGCCGGGGCCGCCCGACGCCTGCTCGATGAAGGGTGCAGTGACCTGCTCGTTCTGCCGCTTGTCGTCATCCCCGGCGAGGAATTCCATGAAAAAATCGTCAAACCCCTTTTGCCCCTGCGGGGCCTTTTCGGGCGCTTCGCCCTCGCCGCCCCGCTGCTGTCGTCCACGGAAGACTGCCGGAACGTGCTCGCGGCGCTGCGCCCCTTCGTTCCGCGGGACGGCGGCCTCCTTCTGATGGGTCACGGCTCCGACCACCCCGCGAACGCCGCCTACGGTTTTCTGCAGACACTGGCGGAGAACGAGGGCATGCCGGTGTACGTCGCCACGGTGGAAGGCTATCCGGAACTCACGCACGCGGTCCGGAGGATCCGGAAGGACGGGATACGGAAAATATCCCTGATGCCGCTGATGATCGTCGCCGGCGACCACGCGAAGAACGACATGGCCGGAGACGGGGAGGACTCCTGGAAAAACGCGCTGGTCCGCGAAGGTTTCGACGTCACGGTCCTGCTGCGGGGAATCGGCGGGCTGGAAGAAATTCGGAATATTTTCATCCGCCATCTCTCCGGGGCCGCGGAGCGGGGGCCCGAATGACCCCGGGAGTTTTTCCCCGCCTGGTCCTCGGCGCCGCCTCGTCCGGCGCCGGCAAGACGACGGTCGCCTGCGGCCTCATGGCGGCCTTCCGCCGGCGGGGTCTCCGGGTGCAGCCCTTCAAGACGGGGCCCGATTACATCGATCCCGGCTTCCACACCCTGGCCGCCGGCCGGGAAAGCCGGAACCTGGATTCCCGTCTCATGCCCCGGGGGGCGGTCGTCGAGCTTTTCCGCCGAGCCGCCGGGGACGCGGACCTGTCGGTCGTGGAAGGCGTCATGGGACTCTACGACGGCGCCGGGGCGCTGGACGAAAGGGGCTCCACCGCTCATCTGGCCAAAATCCTCTCGGCCCCGGTGATCATTCTGCTGGACGTCAAATCCGCCGCCCGCAGCGCCGCGGCCGCGGCGTGGGGCTTCAGCCGCTTCGACCGGAAAATCCGCGCCGCGGGCTTCATCCTGAACCGTGTCGGCAGTCCTTCGCATTTTTCCACCGTGAAGACCGCCGTCGAGGCCGCCACCGGGCTTCCCGTTTTCGGCGGGCTGTACCCGGACGAGGGCCTCAGAATGCCGGAGCGCCACCTGGGTCTTGTCCCCGCGTGGGAGGCCGGAACGTCCCCGGATGCCGCCGCCCGCTGGAACGGCTATTTCGCCGCCCTGGCGGACAAAATCGAATCGACCGTCGACCTGGACGCGGTCCTCGCGGCCGCCCGCGCGGCGCCGGAACCGCCCAGGGGGACGACCCGGGTTTTCGGCGGGTTTCCCCCGCCCCGGGAAAAGACGACGACCATAGCCTGCGCCCGGGACGACGCCTTTCATTTTTACTACCGGGACAACCTGGATATCCTGAGGCGGTACGGCGCCCGGATCGTTTTCTTCAGCCCCCTGGAGGACGGGGAACTCCCGCCGGAAACCTCAGGCCTTTACTTCGGCGGCGGGTACCCTGAACTCCACGCCGAAAAACTCGCGGCGAACGCGGCGATGCTGGAGGCGGTCCGCTCCGCGGCAGGCTCCGGGATGCCGGTGCTGGCGGAATGCGGGGGTTACATGTACCTGGCCGAAAGTCTCCGGACCTTCGAAGGCCGGGAGTATCCCATGGCGGGGGTCCTGCCGGTGCGGGTGACGATGGAAAAAAAACTCCGCGCCCTGGGCTACCACGACGGAACCCTCCTCGCGGACTGCCTCCTGGGCCGGAAAGGGGAGGTCTGTCCGGGCCACGTCTTTCACTGGTCCCGGGCCGAAAAATCGTGCGGCGGGAATCCGGCCGCCGGAAACGGGAAAGCGGCCGTTCCGCTGTTCTCGCTGACGAAGCCCGGACGGGAGCCCTTCGAGGACGGTTTCTCCCTGCGGAACGTCGCCGCCGGGTATCTTCACATGCATTTCGCGTCCCGCCCGGGGTGGGCCGGGAATTTCGTGCGGACCTGCCGGCGGTACGGCAGGCTCGCCGGCGGGAAGACCCGGGGCCTCCCCGCGATCACAGGAGACAAAGCATGATCAGGAAAAAAGGCGACGAAATCACGGAAAAAAGTTTTTCCATAATCCGGGAGAGGCTCGGCGATTTCCGGGCCGGTCCCGAGGAAATGGAAATCATCATCCGCATCGCCCACACAACGGGCGACGTGGAGTTCGCGAAAACCTTCCTGATGACCCGGGAAGCGCTGCTCCGCGGCGCCGAAGCCCTGGCCCGGGGCCGCAACGTCGTGACGGACGTCGAAATCGTCCGGACGGGAATACGGCGCGGCCTGGTGGAGGAAATGGGAGGAAGGGTCGAGTGTCTGCTGAACGATCCGGAGGTCGTCGCCGGGGCCGCGAAAACGGGCGAAACCCGCTCGGAGCTCGCGATGCGCCGGGCGGCGCCCCTCCTCGAGGGGGGCATCGCCGCCATCGGGAACGCCCCGACGGCCCTCTTCGCCCTGCTGGACATGATCCGCGAGGGTACCGCCCGACCCGCCCTGGTCGTCGGCGTTCCCGTGGGTTTCGTGGGCGCCGCGGAATCGAAAAAGGCCCTGGCGGAATCCGGCGTCCCCTGCGTGACGAACCCCGGCGAACGCGGCGGCAGCACCATCGCGGCCGCGGTCGTCAACGGCCTTCTCGTTCTGGCCCGACGCCATTTTCCGCAAAGGCCCCTGCAGGAAGGAGCGAGCCCGTGACGACGACCCTCCCGTACCGGGACGTTCTCGGCGCCGTGGGCGGGCTCCGCCGGGGTTACACCACGGGGACAACGGCCGCCGCCGCCTGCGCCGCCGCGGCGAGGATGCTCGCGGAAGACCGGGCGGCGGACACCGCGGAGGTGGAGCTGCCGGGAAAAGGCCCCTTCGGCGGGAAAAGGCTCCTCATCCCCGTCGAAGTCGCCCGGCGGGAGGAGGACGGCTGGACGGCGGGGGTCCGCAAGGACGCGGGGGACGACGACGACGCGACAAACGGCCTTCTTATCCTGTGCAGGGCCCGCTACGGGGACGGCGGAGGGGACGAAGCCGTCCGCGTGGAGGCCGGCGCCGGAATCGGCCGGGTGACCCGGCCAGGACTCCCCGTCGCGCCGGGAAACCCGGCAATCAATCCCGTGCCCCTCCGGATGATCCGGACAGCCGCGGCCCCCTGGGTGAAGACCGGCCGTACGCTCTGTCTCCTGATATCGGCGCCGGACGGCGAACGGACAGCCCGGGAAACCTGGAACCCCCGGCTGGGCGTCGAGGGCGGAATTTCCCTGATCGGCACCAGCGGCGTCGTGGAACCGAAATCCACCCGGGCTTTCAAGGCATCCATCGCGCTCTGCGTGCGGCAGGCCGCCCTGCTGGGAAGGAAGAGCCTCATCGTGACCCTGGGACACGTGGGCGAGAGCTTTCTCGAAAAAAGGGGCATCGGACCGGAGGCCCGCGTCGTCGCCGGCGACCATGTGGGTTTCGCGCTGGAACGCTGCGCCGCGGGTGGAATGTCGCGAATCCTGCTCGCGGGCCACGTGGGGAAACTCGCGAAGGTGGCGGCGGGACTTTTCGACACCCACTGGAGTTCGGGCGACGCCCGGCTGGAAACTCTGGCCGCCTGCGCCGCGGCCTGCGGGGCCCGGCGGGACACGGTGAGGCACATTCTGGGCCTGTCAACGGCGGAGGCCGCGGAAAGCATCATCCGCGGCGAAGGCCTGGAAGAAACCTACGATTTTCTCGCCGCCCGCGCCGCGGATCGCATGAAGGATTCAGCCGGGCGGGGAAGGAAGATCGACGCGGAAACCGGCTGCGCCGTCCTGTCCCTGGACGGAACACTGCTCGGCGCGCATCCGGAATACCTCAAAGGAGAGGAATCGTGGCAGTCTTTTCGATAATCGGGACCGGGCCGGGGGCCCGGGACTACATACTTCCCGCCGCCTGGGAGGAAGCCCGCAAGGCCGACACGCTGATCGGCTCCCCCCGGTGCCTGGAGAATTTCCGGGAGCTGGGAAAGCGGTTTCTGCCCGTCAGCGGCGAGGGGTACAGGGAAGCGGAGGACTATATCCGGGAGCACCGGAAAACGGAGCGCATCGCCCTGCTGGTCTCCGGCGACCCCGGCTTCCACAGCTACCTCTCCGTCATCCGCCGCTCCTTTTCCCCCGCGGATTACCGGGTGATCCCCGGGGTGTCCAGCCTCCAGCTCGCCTTCGCCCGGGTCGGACTTCCATGGCAGGAGGCCCTGCTCCTTTCCGCCCACGGGCGGGAAATCCCGGAGGGCGCGGCCCGGCGGCCGCTGTTTTACCTAACTGACAAAAGGAACGGGCCGCGGAAAATCGCGGAGACCCTCGCAACCGCGGGAATGGGCGGCCGCACCGCGTGGGTCCTGGAAAACCTTTCCTACCCGGACGAGAGGATCGGCAGGACAGATGTCGCCGCCCTTGCGGCCGAAAACGAGGAGTACGGCATATGCGTGATGATCGTGGAGTGACGGGGGTCCTGTACGGGGTCGGGGTGGGTCCCGGCGATCCCGGCCTTCTGACCCTGAAGGGGCGGGACATCCTGCTCCGTGTGTCGACCGTTTTCGTTCCCGCCCCCGGGGCGGACAAACCGTCCCTGGCGATGAGCATCGTCGAAAGCGCCGGTCTGGAAGACCTGGATTTCCGCAGGCTCGTTTTTCCCATGAGCCGGGACGAAAAAACCCTCGCCGATTCCTGGGACGCCGCCGCCGCGGAAGTGTGCACCGTCCTCGGATCCGGAAAGGACGCGGCATTCATCACCCTGGGGGACCCGTACGTGTATTCCACCTTCTCGTACCTGGCGGACGGGGTGCGCCGGCGGCTTCCGTCGGCGAAAATCGAAACGGTGCCCGGAATCACGACGATGAATCTCGCGGCGGCCCTGCTGAACCGCCCCCTCGTGGAGGGCGGCGAGCGGCTCTGCCTTCTTCCCCTTCCGGAGGACCTCGGCGAGATCGCTGTTCTGGCGCGCTCCTTCGACACCATCGTCCTGTACAAGATAGCCGGCCGCCTGCGGGAAGCGGCCGCGGCGATAGCCGGGCTCGGCCTTTCGGATTCGACGGCGTTCGTCAGCAGGGCGGGACTCCCGGACCAGACCGTCGTCCCGGCACTGGACGGGCTTCCTGCGGACGCGGCGGGCTATCTGTCGGTCCTCATCGTAAAAACCGGGAGAAGGGCATGAAAGTGTATTTCATCGGCGCCGGACCGGGAGACCCGGAGCTTCTGACCTTGAAAGGGCTCAGGCTCCTGACCGAAGCCGACATCGTCATATACGCGGGATCCCTGGTGAATCCGGAAATCCTCGCCTCGGCGAAACCCGGAGCGGAAATCCTCGACTCCGCCGGGATGAGCCTGAACGAGGTCTCCGCCGTCTACCTGCGGGCGAAGCCGGAACCGGGAATCATCGCCCGCCTGCACACCGGAGACCCCTCCCTGTACGGGGCCATACAGGAGCAGATGGATTTCTGCCGCCGGGAAAACGTTCCCTTCGAAGTCGTTCCGGGGGTAAGCTCCTTTTCCGCAGCGGCCGCGGCGCTGGAGCAGGAATTAACCCTTCCCGGCGTCACCCAGACGGTGGTCATCACCCGCGCGGCGGGAAGAACCCCGGTGCCGGAGAAGGAAGACCTTGCCCTGCTCGCCCGGCCGCGGCCCACGATGGTGCTGTTTCTTTCGATCGACAAAATCGGGGAGGCCGCCGGAAAGCTCACCGCATCATACCCGGCCGGCACTCCCGCGGCGGTGGTGTACCGGGCGTCCTGGCCCGACCAGAGGATCATCCGGGGAACCCTCGAAGACATCGCGGGAAAGGTCCGGGAAGCGGGAATCGGCAGGCAGGCCCTGGTCTTCGTCGGTGAGGCCCTGGGGGCCTGGAACGACCCGGGGATCTATGAGGCGTCCCGGCTGTACGATCCGTCCTTTTCCCACGGCTTCCGGAAAGGATCGGATCGGGAGGCTGCGGAATGAAAAACGCGGTCGTCGCCGTCACCGAATCCGGCGCCGCCTGGGGCGCCGTCATAGCCCGGGCCCTGCCGGACTGCGCGTTTTTCCGGCCACCCGCGGGGGAAATGCCGGAACTCGCCGCCCGGCTTTTCCGGGAGTACCGGGGGATCGTTTTCGTTTGCGCCGCGGGAATAGCCGTCAGAATGATCGCCCCCCTCGTCGCGAGCAAGCACGAGGACCCCGCGGTGGTCGCGATGGACGACGCGGGCAGGGCCGTGGTGAGCCTCCTTTCCGGCCACGAGGGCGGAGCCAACCGCCTCGCGTACGATGTGGCGGCCGCGACCGGCGCGGAGCCGGTGGTGACCACCGCCAGCGAGGCGAACAAGACGGTCACGCTGGGAATCGGCTGCCGCCGGGGCGTTTCCGCGGACCAGGTGGAAACCGCCGTCCGGACGGTCCTTGACGCCCATGGCGTCGACCTTGCCGAGGTTCGCGCGGCCTGCACAACGGCGCGCAAGCGGGACGAGGAAGGACTCCGGGAAGCCTGCCGCCGGCTCGACCTGCCCCTGCTGTTTTTCCCGGACTGGAAAATCCGCCGCCTCCGGGACGGCTTCGCTCCGTCCTCCGCTGCGAAACGCAACCTGGACCTGCCGGGGGTTTCCGAACCCTGCGCCCTCCTCGGCGGCCGGGACTCACGTCTTCTGGGCCCCCGCCTGGCGTGCGGACCCGTCACGGCGGCCCTCGCCCGGGAATCCGTGCCGGCGGGGCCGGAAGGCGGGTTTTCCGCCGGGCCGGAAACGTCGGAAGCGGCGGCGGCTTCCCCGGAAAGACCCCGGGGAAGGCTCACCGTCGTCGGCATCGGACCGGGGAATTCCGACCTCCTGGCACCGAAGGCGCGCCGCGCGATCCGCGAGGCGCACCTCGTGGTCGGCTACACCCGGTATCTCCGCCTTCTGGGCGGCATCCTGGAGGGCAAGGAGACCTTTTCCACGGGGATGCGCCGGGAGGAGGAAAGGGCCGGGAGGGCCGTCGCGGAGGCCAGGGCGGGCGGACGGGTGGTCCTGGTCTCCTCCGGCGATGCGGGGGTGTACGGCCTCGCGGGGCTGGCGCTCGAGACCCTGTCCGGGGAGGACCTCCGGGAAATCGATTTCGAGGTGATTCCGGGAATAACCGCGGCGTCTTCCTGCGCCGCTCTTCTCGGCGCCCCCCTGTCACACGACTTCGCGGTAATTTCCCTCAGCGACCTTCTTACCCGCCGGGAACTCATCGAAAAACGCGTCCGTCTCGCGGCGGAAGGCGACTTCGTCATCGCGCTCTACAATCCCCGCTCGTCGAAGCGCAGGGACCTCCTGGAGTGGACCCGCGACAGGCTCCTGGAAACCCGCGGCCCCGATGTCCCGGTCGGCCTGGTGCGCGACGCGGGACGGCCGGAGGAATGGGTGCGGGTCACAAACCTGGGCGAACTTCCGGAACTGTACGGGGAGATCGACATGGGAACCACCGTCATCATCGGCAACAGCCGCTCATACCGCAAGGGGCGGTTCATCGTGACTCCCCGCGGTTACGGGGAAAGATTGACAAATGCCCCGCATTCCGCCTACCCTGAGGGCGAAGGAGAATAGCGATGCCGACAATTTCCGAGAAATATCGAAACATCCTGGTTGAAATGATAAAAAACTGCTCCCAGTCGCCGACAATAACGGAGCAGAACGTCTATCAGCCCGGAAACATGAAGAACAGGCCGTACGTCGAGAAAGTCGTCACGGACCATCTTCTGCCGGGAAGCCGGATCGTCGACGTCGAAAACCTCGAAGACCTGCACCGCCGCTGCAAACAGGGCGAATCCTGCCTCATCCTGATGGAGCACTACAGCAATTTCGACATTCCGGCCTTCATCTACCTTCTGGGAAAAAGCGGTCCCGGCGGAAAGGCCGCGGCGGACTCCATCGTCGCCATGGCGGGCCTCAAGCTCAACGCCGAGCATCCCGTGGTCCTCGCCTTCACCGAAGCCTACTCGCGGATCGTCATCTATCCCAGCCGTTATCACGATTCCATCAGCGACCCGGAAAAACTGAAGGAAGAACGAAAGAAAAGCAACGCCATCAACCGGGCTGCATTGCACGAGATGATCCGGTGCAAGCACTCCGGGCACATCATCCTCGTCTTTCCGTCCGGCACGCGGTACCGGCCGGGCAGGCCCGACACGAAGAGGGGCCTCAAGGAAATCGATTCCTACATCAAGGCCTTCGATCACATGGTCCTCATCGGATCCGGCGGAAATCTCCTGCGGATCCAGCCGGGCGGCGATATGGCCGAGGACCAGCTCGCGGAGGACACGGTGGTCTTCAAGGTGGGTCCCGTTCTCAGCTGCGAAGAGTTCCGGAACACGGCCCGGGCGGAGGCCCCCGCCGAAGCGGACCTCAAACAGTTCACCGTCGACAGGATCATGGAGGAGCTCGAAAAGCTGCACAAGGAAATCGAAAAAATCCGCGGCTCCGGGAATGCCGGCTAATCCGATCCTGATTCTCCCCGGAAACTCAGGTCCAGCTCCAGGACCTCGGAAAAAGGCGAAAAACCCTCACCGCGGAACGAATTGTTCAAATGCAGGGATTCGCCCATCAGCTCGATGGTGATCCGGCGAATATCCATTTTCCCGATCATGTCGTGGAAGAACCGGAACAGGGCTTTCGCCAGGCCGAGCCCCCGGAACTCGGGGAAAACATACACCTGCAGGATGTGCACCGTCGCCAGGTCGGTGCGGAAATCGTTACGGACGGCCCACAGGAAACCCGCCGGCTCCCCCGCCGGCGTTTCGGCCTTCACGACGATCGACCTTTCGTCCGACGGGAGGACGCCGTACCTTTTGCCGTGGTACATGCCGTCCTTTTTTTCCTCCCTCTCCCCGGGGAACATCTCATGAAAGCCCGCCTTGTCGGCCGCAACGATGAACCCGTCGTCCGGTTCGGTCCATCTTTCTATCGTGAAGTCCGAGAGAATCAGGTCTCCGGTCTCCTCGAAGACGATTTCGATCTCCTCCAGGCCCCACGCTTCCCGGAGGGTGTTGTACCATCCGACGACCTCCTTCCGCATTTCCCGTTCCTTGAACCGGAACCAGAGCCGCTCCATCTCCCGGCGCTCCTTCAGCGTATCCTTGAACTGCCGGAATACCCCCCGGCCGGAGGCGAGAATGCCCCGCAGGGTTTCCCGGTACACCGGATTCCGCAGGCCCGCAACGAAGCGTTCCATGAGAGTGTACCCGTCAACCGACCGCCAGCGCGGCAGGGGCAGGTAGCGTTCCGGATCGCCGGGATCGTCCTCCGCGTCCTTCATCGGCACGAGTTTCGTCTCCCGGGTGTCCAGAAGGAGTTCCTGGGCCTGATTTTCCATCCCGAATATGATCTGGTCGGCCAGTTCGGGGGTCATCTCGAACTTCATACGCGTATTGTAGGGTCGGGCTTTCTCCGGGTCAATATAATCCTTTGTATTGACGACAAAAATATTGGTATGATAATATGATACGCGTCATAAAAGGAGGCTTTTTATGGCGGTCCACCCTCTCGAACCGCATCTGGCCGATTGCTGCATGGCCGAGGATGTGGATAAGATTTACTGCGCCAACTGCATCCACTGCAAGCTGAAGCGGGATTTCATCGGCGACGGCCCCAAGTATCAGCTCCGGGTCCGCTGCGACGCCGGAAAATGGAAGAAAAAGCTGGGAGAGGAAAAGTACTACAAGTATTTCACGGTCGCCAGACGCAGCATCTGCTTTTGCGACGCCTACGAACCGATGGGAGACACGAAGGATTTCCTGCGGGATCTCAGAAAGACCCTGCCGATAAAAGACGAGATATATTCAAATAATTAAAAGGATCCGGTTTTTTGCATGAAACAATCCAAAACGATCTTTGCACTCCTGGCGGCTGCGGTTTTCTTTTCCGCTGGCTGTAAAAGCGCTCCCCCCGTCATTCCCGACGGTCTCTCCCCGCCCGAATTTTTCCAGCGGGCCCAGGAAGAGGCGGACAACGACCGCTGGGACAACGCTCTTCTGTACTACGAAACGTTTCTGCGGCAGTATCCCGACGACCTTCCGAACATCCTTGCCGCACGGTACGAAATCGCCTTCATCGGTTACAAGAAAGGACAATACGATGAGGCGAAAAAAGGGTTTCAGGCCCTGCTGGACACCTATAAGGAATTTCCCAATCCCCTGGCCGTTCCGCAGTGGCCCCGGGTCCTTTCGGAAAAACTGCTGAAAATCATCGAGGAAAAAACGAAACCCCTCATCGCCGTTTCCGGGGCAAAATAGTCGTAGACAGGCCTCCGCCCCGTCATTTGATGTCCACCGCCGCGGGAAAAGGCGACGCCGACAGGCGGAGAAAATACCGGAATCGGGCCAGGAAGGCCTCGATGAACGGGCAGGGTTTTTCCCCGGCCCCCCCGAAAATAAAGAGAAGGCCCCAGTCGCCGCCGTCGTGGATGAAAAGCTTTTCCGGACCCCCGGCGGCCCCGGCAACGAGGGGGATTTTCCCGCAGTCGGCCCGGGGCCAGTCCCGCAGGGGCGGCAGATACGAACGAATGTAGAAAACCGTCACGACCCCGCCGTCATAGGAGTACTCGCCCCTTTCGTAGGGAAGCGCGTTGGGGCCGAACACGTCCACCCCCCTGCCGACTTTCGGCCCCCGGAGCAGGACGGCCCTCTCCGTCTGGGGGGCCGCCGGCATGGCAAGAAAAATCGCCGCGGCGGCGGCAAGCAGCAGCAGCCGTTTCATTCCACCGTGACGCTCTTCGCCAGATTTCTCGGCTGGTCAACGTCCCTGCCGAGCTCCAGAGCGGCGTAGTACGCGAAAAGCTGGAGAGGAACCGCCATCAGGAAGGGATACATGAGTTCCCCCGCCTTCGGGACGAGAATGACGTCGTCCGCCGCGGCCTGCACCTCTTCGTCCCCCTCCACGCACACGGCGATGACCTTGCCTTTGCGGGCCTTCACTTCCTTCATGTTGGATACCACCTTGTCCCGCAGGCCGTCGTCCGGCACCAGGAACACGCTGGGGGTTTCCTCGTTGATGAGCGCGATGGGTCCGTGCTTGATTTCCGCCGCGCTGTAACCCTCCGCATGGATGTAGGAGATCTCCTTCAGTTTGAGCGCTCCCTCCAGGGCGACGGGATAGTTGAGGCCCCTTCCGAGGAACAGAAAGTCCTTGCAGGCGGAGTATTTCTTCGCCAGCGCCCGGATATGCTCGTCCTGCCGGAACGTCAGCTTCACCAGGTCGGGAAGCCGGTTCAGGTTTTCGATGAAAGTCTTTCCCCCCTCGATGGACATGTGCCGCATCCGGGCGATCAGCAGCGTGAACAGGTAGAAAACCGTAAGCTGGCTCGTGAAGGCCTTTGTCGAGGCTACAGCGATTTCCGGACCTGAATGGATGTAAACCCCGCCGTCGGATTCCCGGGGAATGGTGGACCCCACGACGTTGCAGATGCCCAGGACCCGGGCGCCCTTCCGTTTCAGCTCCCGCATGGCGTACAGGGTGTCCGCGGTTTCCCCGGACTGGGATACGGCGAAATACAGGGCGTTGCGTTCCACGATGGGGTTGCGGTACCGGAGCTCCGACGCCAGCTCCGCGGTGCACGGAATTCTCGCCACCGATTCCAGCAGGTACGAGGCGACGAGACCAGCGTGATAGGACGTTCCGGCGGCGATGATCTTGACCCGCTCGACGTCCAGGAGTTCCCGGTTCGTCATGTTGAGTCCGCCCAGGCGGGTCGTGGAGTTCTCGTAATCGATCCGCCCCTGCATGGCCCTCAGGATCGACTCCGGCTGCTCGAAAATTTCCTTCTGCATGTAATGCGTGAAGCCGTCCTTTTCGATGGCCTCGAGTTCCCAGCTGATGTATTCGATTTTCTTGTCCACCGTCCGGTTGCGCGCGTCGGTGGTATGGTAGCCGTCGGGGGAAACGGCGACGATTTCCCCGTCCTCCAGATAGACGACCTGTTTCGTGTGGGCCACGATGGCGGTGACGTCCGAGGCGAGAAACATTTCGTCGTCCCCCACCCCCAGCACCAGGGGCGATCCGTTGCGGGCCCCCACGAGCCTGTTCGGCTCCTTCGCGTGGACGCAGACGATGCCGTAGGTGCCCTTCAGGAGGTGCAGCGTCTTCTTGACCGCCGCCTCCAGGTCCCCTTCGTAGAAGGTCGATATCAGGTGGGGTATCACTTCCGAATCCGTTTCCGAGCGGAAGACATGCCCCTCGCTTAACAGCTTTTCCTTCAAGGCGGCGAAGTTCTCGATGATCCCGTTATGGACCACCGCTATGTCCCCCCCGCAGTTGACGTGGGGATGGGCGTTTATGTCGTTCACTTCCCCATGGGTGGCCCAGCGGGTATGGCCGATGCCGTACGACCCCGGCAGGTCCCGGGGAACGATCTCGCACAGGCTGGCGATCTTTCCTTTACGTTTTACCACCGTGAGGGAGTCTCCGCTCGCGACGGCGATGCCCGCCGAATCGTAGCCCCGATACTCGAGCCTCTTCAGGCCTTCGATGAGAAGCTCTCCCGCCGGACGGGGGCCGCAGTAACCGATTATTCCGCACATAATTTACCTTCATTCCTGTTTGTATATTCGCTATTATTATCGTCCGAATCGATGCATTCGCTAAGAAGCCTCGGCGGCGTTTTTGAGGGCTTCGGCGTCGACGAGCTTGAGCTTGCCGTTTTCCCGCGACACGAGGCCGCGCCGGCAGAAATCGTCGATGATTTTCTCCACGTCAGCCGCGGGGACCTCGAGGGAAAGCGGGATTTCCCCCATGACGCGGTCAAGCGGCACGAGGGCTCCCTCCCGGTCGGATTCTTCGAAGGCGTACAGAAGATTCACCGCCACCAGGCTCGCCACGTTTTTCCGTTTCAGGTGCTGGATCTGCTGGTTGGCGTGCTGGAGCCTCCGGCACAGCTTGTCGATGACGTTCATCGCGATTTTCGCGTTTTTCTCGATCATTCCGCGGAATCCCTGGCGGTCGAAGGCCAGAAGGTGCGTATCCGACACCGCCGTCGCGGTGGCCGTTCTTTTGACCCGCGTCACGATCGCCGTCTCGCCGAAAAAATCCCCCTTGCCCAGAACCGCGAGGATGTTTTCCTTTCCGCCGATGTTCTTGCTGATTCTTACCTTTCCGGACTGTATGATGAACATTTCCCCGCCGTCGTCGTTTTCCCGGAAAATGACCGTCCCAGCCGGAACGACATGCCCGTATTTGGTAAAAAGCTGACTGTCTCCCACCCGAAACCTCTGTCCGGATTATACGACTCCGGCCGTTTTCTGTCCATAATCGCCCGCCGCGGCGCTTCGAAACGAAGCGGCGCGGCGGTTGTCGCCGTATTAGGAAAACGGGAGGTGCCCATGCGGATTTTTCGTTTTCTGGGACGGCTGGCGATTGTTTCGGCGGCGGGGTTCCTGCTGAACGCCTGCGTGGAGGACGCGCTGAAGGAGGCGGTCGTCATCGACGCCGAATCCCTGCGTCCGCCGCTGATTCTCGGCGTTTGGAGCGTTTCCAGCCGGGTGGTGGAGGCGCGGTTCTCAAAGGCGGCCTGGCTGGACCCGGCGTCCGCGTCGGTGCATCCGGACACGGCCATAACCGCGGTGGAGGACGGCGGCCCCGTGGTCCGGCTTACGCTGGCCGAAGACGGAGTTCCCGGGCGGAAATACACCCTGGACGCCGTCGTCACGGACGAAAGGGGCAACACCTGCAGCTTTCTCTACGAGTTTTACGGCTTCAACGGACGGGTCCCCGGCCTTGTGATAAACGAAATCATCACCGCCCCCTCGACGACGGTCTACACCGGGGCGGAAATCGCCGTTCTTTCCGGCGGCAACATGGGCGGAGTAACCTTCTTCGAAGGAACGAAATCCTATCCGGACAAGAAATTCGTATTTCCCTCCTTCGAGGTCGAAACGGGGGCCTTCATCCTGCTGCATTTCAACGCCGCCGGAGCCCCGGGCGAAATCGACGAAACGGAAAACATGACCTCCGCTTCGGGAAAGGGCGCTTCCCCGACGGCGTACGATTTCTGGGCGCCGGGGACGGGCAACCTTTCCGCGGACAACGACGCGCTGTCCCTGTACTCGGACCCGGAAGGCAGGCTTCTGGACGGGTTCCTGTACACGACGAGGGTCTACGCCGACGGCATGAAGTACAACGGTTTCGGCACCGCGGCCATGCTGGGAAAAGCGGTGGAGCTCGCAAGGGACGGCGGATGGAAGACCGCGGGGGCAGAGCCCTACCCCGGGGACGCCTTCAATCCGAAGGGCGCCACGTCGGAGCGTTCGATCTGCAGGGACTCCTCGTCGGGTGACTCGGGCGGGAAGGAGGACTGGCATATCGTGCCCGCCGGGGAAAGAACGCCCGGGGGGCCGAATTCCGATGCCGTGTATGTCCCGTAGAAAGCGCTCTAAGCCAGGTAGGGATTCACCATTTTTTCAAGGGCGTGTTTCGGAGCGAGGCCGATGTGCTGCTTCACCATTTCACCCTTGTGGAAAACCATCAGCGTCGGGATGCTGACGATGCCGTACTGCGAAGCGAGATCGGACTGCTGGTCCACGTTGACTTTCGCGATTTTGAGCTTGCCGTTCAGATCCTTCGCGAGCTCGTCCAGAGCCGGCGCGATCATTTTGCAG
Source organism: uncultured Spirochaetaceae bacterium (assembly GCA_964529055.1). Taxonomy (GTDB): domain Bacteria; phylum Spirochaetota; class Spirochaetia; order DTKZ01; family DTKZ01; genus JAKQWJ01. The sequence continues at coordinate 1,628 of CAZGUL010000001.1, read as the reverse complement.
GGCATGCACCATTCGGCCCAGAAATCGACAAGAACCGGGATATCGGATTTGAGGACTTCAGCCTCGAAATTTTCCGGTGTCAGGACGACGGCGTTTCCCATGGATCGCTCCTTTTCATGCTGTATTTCTCGCTTCGAGTATGACACTAATTTCATTTCCGCGTCAATGCGCGGCGGAGAGGTGAAAATTTTTTATCCCCGGCGTATTGACACTCTTTCCGTTACCGTGTAATTTATGGTCATGAGCGTTTCTACAGATAGAAACATGAAAACCGCAGGCAATCATACCGCCCGGGCGTGGCGTCTTTTCTCCGGATTCGAAACATAACCGGCAGAACCGAATCATGGCAATACAGCCGTGCCGGTTTTCCGGCACGGCTTTTTTTATCCCGAGGGAGGGAAAAATGGTGCGAAAGGACGGAATCATCAAAATAATACCCGGGGAAAGATTCACCCCGTTCAGCCTGGCGAAAAAGCTCGGCGCCCTGGCGATCCTGGAATCGTCGTCTTTCGTCCGCGGCAAGGAGAGATACTCCCTGCTGATGATCCGGAAGGCCTTCAGCCTGGAACAGCGGGGTGAGGACATTTTCTACCGGGACGAAACGAAGCGGGCGAAGATGGCGAAGGGCTTCCGGGACATTCTCGACGCCTGCGAGTACTTCGCCGGCCAGCACCACCCCCTGGGGCAGGATTTCCCGTTTCCGTCGGGGGGAATCGGCTTTCTTTCCTATGAATTCGCCCGGCGGTGCGATAAAATCATCCTGCCGGACCGCCCGGACCCGCTCGGCCTGCCGGAAGGCAGTTTTATCTTCGGCCACGTTTTCGTCATCTTCGATCACTACACCGATCTTCTGTATCTCATCGGTCTGAACTACTGGGAACACGAAATCGATCTCGAGCGGGCCGTGGAGGAAACGCAGAACAAGATCCGTGACATGGATTTCAATTACCTTCAGGAGGACGGCAGGCATTACCACGCGGAAATCCTGGAGAACGGCGGACGGAAAAAGGACTTCCTGGACGGCGTCGAACGGATCCGGGAAGAAATCGTCGCCGGGAACCTCCTGCAGGGTGTCCTGTCACGCCGGATCACCGTCAAAACCGACCTTCCGGCGGTCGAGGCCTACCGAAGGCTCCGGAGCGTCAACCCTTCGCCGTACCTTTTCTATCTCAACTTCGGGGAATACGAACTCTTCGGCGCGTCGCCGGAGATGCATCTCAAACTCAAGGACGGCACCGCGTTCCTAAAACCCATAGCCGGAACCCGGCGGCGCGGATCGACTCCCGAAGAGGACCGGGACCTGGAAAAGGAGCTCCTGGCGGACGACAAGGAGCGGGCCGAGCACCTGATGCTGGTGGACCTTGCCCGGAACGACCTGGGTAGAATTTGCGTTCCCGGTACGATAAAAATCGCGTCCCTCATGGGAACGGAGAAATATTCCCATGTCATCCACATCGTTTCCGAGGTCCGGGGTAAAACGGTTCCGGACGTCGGGCCCGCCGCCGCGGTCCGGGCGACCTTTCCGGCGGGAACGGTGTCCGGTGCGCCGAAGATACGTGCCGTCGAGACGATGGACGCCCTGGAACCGGTTCCCCGGAGCTTCTACGCGGGGCTGGTGGGATACGTCG